>JAYUTD010000231.1:0-12670 GCA_043755305.1 Saprospiraceae bacterium | reverse complement strand
GCAAGGGTAGGGGTTTATCAGGCAAAGGCTCTTCTATAGACAATTGATAAGTCTCCTGATCGATGGTTTTATTGGATTTTAATGCCAGGAGTAGAGCGTTTCTTTTTGACTTCAAGGCATCTCTGTTTTTGCTCACATGGATAAGACTTGGAGCATTGGGCAGTACCGCAAGTGTGGCTGCCTCTGCCCACGAGAGCAAATGGGGTGGTTTACCAAAATACCTCCAGCATGCAGCTTCAAGACCTACTACATTGCCGCCAAATGGCGCATTAGCTGCATACATTTTCAAGACAGTAGACTTCTTATAGCGCAAGGTCAGGTAAACAGACAAACACGTTTCTTTTATTTTTGAAAATATATTTCGCTTATTGTTCTTAAAAGCCATACGCATAACTTGCATCGTAATTGTACTGCCACCTCGTCTATTTTTAGAAGACAAATTGTGCCTTACAGAAGCAAGTAAAGCCAATGGGTCAAAACCCGGATGATAATAAAATCGATGGTCTTCGTACAGTAAAGTACATTCAATATATTTTTGGGGCAGGCTGTCAGGCTGTGGAAACCGCCATTGCCCGTCACTTGCTATTCTGGCGCCTATAAGTTGCCCTTCTTTGTCATAGACAGCTGTGCTTAATGGAGCTTTGAAAAGAGGTCTGGGGATTACCATAAAAAGATAAAGTATAAATGCTAATCCAAAAAACAATAGGAGTTTAAACCTGAATTTCATTGTTTAAAAATAAAGTATCAACTATCGGATATGTATAGCTTATTAAATAAAGTGTCTATACTCCACTCAATTGATCACAGTGTTTAATACAGTCAGCAAAAGTTATTACTGTTCGTTTTTATTGCCTGTTGAAGCTAAAACAGTTACATGTTGTGACCCCGTCATAGCAAAGACCTCATTATTGTACATCGCTTCGCAACTCACAGGCGGGAAATAAAATTTACCAGCATAAGCCGCTGTAAGTGGAATTTGTACACTCAATGTTTTAGAGCTGTATAAGTCGAAAAAACTGGTCACTCTATCGTCTCTTATATCCTGGTATTCTATGCCATTGGTCGTCCTGTCTATACCTGCGAGTCTTTCATTGTTGATTTCCCAGCCTGCAGGCACTACAAAATTCAACGCGATATTTTCTATCTTGCCATAAAAGCTTCCCAGATTCGATACATCAATTTTTGCTATGATTGAAGTACCTTGTCTCAAGTTTCTGATGTCAATTGCTTTGCCCTGTGCATCGGTATATCTGACATTGACACCTATATGCATGTTGTTGACCGCAGCAATGCCTTTGCTTACTTCGTCTTTGCCTGAATAGGTAAGTCGGATGTACATTTTGCCCTTTGTGGTGTTGCTTATTCTTACCGATTGGTTGGTCTTGCTTTGGTCTAATGCAAGTTCTTGCAGAGCAATTTTTTTAGTACTGCTGATTGCCATCTTTTTGGCATTATAGCTTATGTTGCCGCTGAGCCCGGCTTTGTCACCACCTTTGTAAAATTTCTGGATAACCATCAAAGCATAGCTTACTGCCTGAGTATTGTACCATCGATTGCTGCTTAGGTCGGAAGCAATAGATTTTATAGTAGACAAAGCAGAAGCCTCATTTCCCATTTCATAATATGCCTCCGCATACATAGCTTTATTTCTCAAATCTGATCCATAAGTATAGGATTCATAATCATGGTTGTAAGCATAAGCTAGTTCAACTTTTTGTATAGTCATAAGAGAATTTGCTATGTCTTTTTTGCCTATGGTGGCATAAGCTGCAGCAAGTGTCCTGATGGTGGCTATATCGATGTTTTTTTGGTTTCTCAGCCTGTTCATTGCACCCAACTCAGGTTTACCATATTTAGCTAAGGTGTATAACCTGTATGCTTGTGCATGGTAGCTGTAGTCATAAGTGCCGTTAAAAGAGTTGGCTTTGCCTTTCTGGTAATCGGCCCATTTTTTAAGTACAGTTTCAGGTACATAGTTGGCCTTGGCTTTGGCTTCTATCAAAAAATGTCCTGCGTAACTTGAGGCCCAGTCTTCAGCCTGTGTGTTGCCGGGCCAATAGGCAAAACCGCCATTGCTTACCTGAAACCCAGCAATACGCTGAATAGCCCTGGTAATGTTATTGGCAATTGTTTGTTTTTTTAGTGGGGACAACTCAGTCACATCCGCAATATACAATTGTGGAAATGCTGATGAAGTGGTTTGTTCGATACATCCATAAGGATATTGTATAAGGTAGTCCAATCGTCTGCCAAGATTGAGCAAAGGAGCATTGCTTATTTCCAATTCAGCTGAATTGGTGCCACGACTGCCGAAAAGCAAGAATGCTACATCGGCTGATTTTCCTGCTTCGATCACGACATCCTTTATTTCACTTCTCACTGGATTTGGGTTCCTGATTTCAATTTCTGTATCTTCTTTCGAACTCAATTTTCCGGAATTCACGTTGGTGCCTATTTTTCCTATGCCTACTGCATTGGATACCTTTACTGGAAAGTTGAAGAGTTGGTCGCCTTCTTTAGAGAAGTTCATCACAGCACTTTTGCCTCCTAAGGACGTAAAGTAATTGTCATGAGTCAATCCGAGATTTACATTTTTTATGGTGTTGTTCATGGCAAATACATTCGCACCAAGACTGATTTCATCGCCAGGAGTTAGTACTCTTGGTAAGGTATTTTGTACCATCAAATCTTTTTTGACAGGACACGTTTGCTCTGCATTTCCAAAGCATTCATCATTTTTGGCCACTACCATTATCCTTACAGACCCTATGTAATTACTAATATTGATTTGATGGTTATTTTTACTTCCTGCCTTTAAAGTAAATGGACCAAGGTGTTTTACCGTAGGAATAAATCTATTGGCTTTTTTTACACTATTGAGATTGGTATTATCAGCATCACCACCGATACTAAACAGGTTTTCTATTTCCTGGCCATATGGATTCATCACCTTGTCATACATGTCCCAGGTATTGATGCCCAACGATTGTTTTGCAAAGAAATGGTTGATGGGATCAGGGGTTTTGAACCTGGTAAGGTCGAGCAAACCTTCGTCAACAATGGCCAGAGTATATGCCATATCCTTGCCACTTTTTTCGGATATAGCTATGTTAAAGAATTCATTTGGTGCAATAACTTTTGGGGCTGCTATAACAGGTACCAAAGTCTTGGAAGGATCTACAATTTTGACATTGGCAATGCCGTACATCCTGAGTGGAAGCCCAGAAGTATTGGTGCTATAAGGCTGAATCAATGAGACATTCAAATAGATGTTTGGACTCATTTCTTTGGTAACAGGTATAGATACAATGGTTTCTTTTTCTTTGCCCTGTATCTTGAAAATTTGGTCGATGTCACTGCCTTTTTCCAAAGAGATCAATATTTTGGAATTCGCATTGCTTGGAATTCTCAATTTTATTTCATCGCCTACATTGTAATTTTCCTTATCTGTAGTGACGGTAAGCAATTGTGCAGCGCCGTTGTTTGATGGCGGATTGCCCCATCTACTGGTATAGAAAAAGTCCCCTGTACAATGGCCTGATTCTGTATCGCATATCCTGACCATAAAGTTGCCATAATCATCAAAAGTTTGTGAAAATGCTGCTTCCCCTTTTGCATTGGTGGTCAGATTAAATGTCTTTAATGCACCTACATGCATGTCAGAATTGTATTTAAGAATGGCATAGTTTGACTCATTGTACCACCAATCCCATTCAGCCTGATAAAGACCTACAGTAAGTTTACGGTTGGGTATAGGTTTGCCTTGCGTGTTCAATACGACTACTGGAAAGGATTGGTTGACACCAGATTTAAAATAATGGCCTCCCCAATCCGATTGGGGCAATTTCAATCCCACATAACTACTGTATTTGTCTGCATCAAAAGAAGCATAATCTTCGCTGTAATTGCCCGATTTTTCATAAACCCTGGTTTTTAACACCGCTTTAATGCCAGAAGCAGGCAGCAAGTTTGCATCATCTTCTATCTTGTAACTTGCTTTACCGGAATCGTCTAGACTGCCATCGTATACCCGTTTTGAAGCATATTCTACATTTCGTGCCGGATCGCTAAAAGTATATGACTTATAGCCATTGAAGGTAACTTCTCTTTCGTTGAGTGTCAAATCTACTTCTGCTTTAAGGCCTTCTGCAGATGCTCCATGAAGCCATTTAGACTCAAAAGACAGGGTAGGGTTGTCAAATAATTTCAAGGCGGTTTTTTCATTGGTATAGACTATTTTCAGTCGGTTGGGTTTTACCGTTTCTACTTTAATGGTTTTATAAAATTTTTCATTGCCAAGCTGGGCAGTGAGTTTCCAATTGCCGGTATTTGCGTTTGATCTGGTTACAATTGGGAAGTAATAAATATGGTTGGTATTGCTGGTATTGACCTTGTCGTACATGACTTTACCTCTGCTGTCTTCTGCAATCAATCGGACTGGATAATTGTCAGTAAGCGCTGCTTTGCCATCTTTTGAGTGATTGTAGAGCATGACATTGATGTGCATGCTGTCACCAGGGCGGTATACTCCACGCTCCCCATAGATAAAAGCATCCAGCCCGGTTTGCAGTAATTTGCCCGCAACATCAAATTCACTTGTGGCATTGGCATAATTGTCCTGAATGTTGAGGTAGCCATATTCATCTTTATATTTTACTATGACAAATGCTGCTCTTTCTTTATTCATAATTCGTGCCATGCCTTTGCTATCGGTGCTTCCTTTTGAGAGCAATTGTTTTTGAAAGTCATAAACTTCGACCTGAGCTCCTGAGATTGGCTCAGCAGAGCTGATTTCTGCACAGACAAGGTGTAGGGTATTGTCGGGTTGGCCTTTTGCTATCAATCCAATATTTGAAGCGTGAATCAAGGTATTTGCAAATTTGTTACCATAATAGTAATAACTATTGCAAGGATTTTCTCCGCTGTAGTCATCACCATCGTAGTAATCTCCATCACCTTGCTCTTCATCATTACCATTGTCATTGCTTTTCGATGGTGCACACGGATATTTGTCGATATAATCTTTGGTAAAAGAAATCTCGACATAGTAGATGGCACCTTTGTCGAGATTTACCATTCTACTTATGTCAAGTGTATATTTTTGAAATTTATCTCTGTTGCTTTCCTGGGCAATATCTTCTAAGTTGACCTTTTCTTTATTGATTTCCTTTCCAACCGGAAGCAAGTTGTAATAGTCATCAAAGTTGTTGTTTTGCAAAAACTGCAATACATTATTTTGGTATATCTTTGTGATTATAATATCAACAAATTTTAAATTTCTGGCTTGGAAAGGCAACCATATTTTATCTGTTTCCGGGATAACAACGCCTTTTCTAAGCATCTTTACTTCAGGCAATGCGGCTTTGAATGAGATGGAAGTTTTAATGGTATTGCCCAATGCTTTTCCGTCTTTGTTTTTTATATTACCATCAACGGTTAAGACAATGTCTTGTTCGGTGAGGTTGTCAAAATAAAGCCTGACTTTGTTTCCTTCGATTTCATAATTTAAATCAATTGTCTTATCGTTTACGGTTATAAGCCCCTGAAGGTTTTGTGGAGTTTGGACAGGGTCTGAAAAAATGAGGTCTACTCTTTTAGAGCCTTCATTGGTCACCTTGGTATCAATATGTGCGAAGACACCTTTCTTTATTATAGGAATAATTCTTTCCCCTTTGAAATCGTCGTCAATGTTTTTGCCATCATAAGTAATTTTCAGATCGGCATCTTCGTTGAGGCGTTTTATCCCATTTATTGTAAATGCATGTTCACGATCAGTGAGGTGGTTCCATTCTATGGTCACATTAGCATTTTTTTGCTGTGATACAATGATTGTTTTTTCAATATCTGCGTTGATTGCATAGTCAGCCGAATGAATTGAACCATTCAATGTCAGTGTTTCAGAACCATCCGACGCAGTTTCATAGCCTATGCCATCATCTTGCAGGGATAGGTTTTGCTTTTTAGTGGATAAGGTTAGGCTTAAGGTTTTGGACTTCTGATCTACTTTGTTGTAAAACGCATCTAACTCAACATCAATTTTATAAGCAGTATTGTTTTCCAGGCGATCTTCTGCTACAAAGGCAATAGTAGTTTCGTCTTTCCATATAAACTGACCTTTGGTTACAGGGGAAATAGATAACCCTTTTTCTATAGATTCACCTACTACGGACTTTATTTTATCTGGTGTAATGGCCAATCGGATAATAATGTTTTCTTTAACACCTATCTGAAGTGGACTTGATTCTGAAATATATTTTTCGTAATTTTCACCGGACCATCCAAGGTTTTTTGGGTCTATGGCACTTTTTTTCTTACATGAAAAGGTGAAAAGCAATAAAAAGAAGGTGGAAACTATAAAAAGAATCCTTAGGGGCAGAGTTTGGTTTTTAAACATCTTTATCAAGTTATATTATGTTGTAAATATAGAAGAAAATTATTGAAATGGGAGTATTTATTTTTGCAAACTTAAAGGGTAATAAAATCTGTCTGTGGCATTTAATTTTAGGTTTCAATAATAACGAAAATTAAAAATTTTATTTAAAAGCTATATTTAGCTGCCTAAAATACAGTCTTACCTGTTTTAGCATACTTTAAACCTACGCGTTCTTTAGGTGAGCAAATTTTAGGTCAAAGCTTTATTAAACCAAATATACAGGTATAGATTTGTTGTGTCTTAGGAAAATCTATTGGCTTGCCAATTGTTACGGGACCTTTCTTTCCTCTAATATTTCGAGAAATTCCCGGGCATTTGATTCGGTGATATTATAATTTTCCATAACCCATCGCAACAAAGATGACCCTAAAAAGGTATCAAGAATCCAAATAGGTGGTATTGTATTGGCAGCATGAAAAAAGGCTCATTTAAAAACAGGAAGGAGGTAATGAAAAATGAAACCTATTGTAAAACAGCAATATATAAAAAATACCCCTAATATGAAAACTTAAAAATGCAGATCAATTTCCGGAGCTTAATATAGTAAATATACTATTTTATTCAAGAGAATTAAACAAGAATTGCTATAAATATTTTGCACTGTATAATACAATATTACAGAATAATGCGCCTCAAGAAAATATTAAATAATTTTTCATTTGGAGCGTCCAATTACTATAATCTATAGACAAGTTCAAGCCCTTCATTTATCAACCTATCCACCGCTTTACCGGGATTTTTGCTGAATTGCATCAATGCTCTGTTAGCCAGGATTACGTTTAAGGATAATGCCTTGTGCCCTAAGATTTCAGCCATACCATATATTCCGGCAGTCTCCATTTCGAGATTGGTAATGATTCGCTTGGAGGCAGTAAAATTCCTAAGCGCATCCAGTAGATAAGCAGACTTTGGCATGGCCCTTATCTGTCTTGTTTGTGGCCCATAAAAACCGGGCAAAGTGACAGTCATACCTTTGACAAATGATTTATCAACCTGCTTTAAAAGAGATGAACTGGCTTTGGTAACATAGACTCCGGAATTTATTTTTTCCTTTTTTAAAAGCCTTGCAATACCTTGTTGAATTTCACTTATGGAAAGATCTTCAGTTCTCTTGTAATAATGCATCAATACGTCCAGGCCTATGCCATGGGTGGATGCCACAAATGAGTCAACGGCAATGTCAGCTCTAATTGCACCCGACGTGCCTACCCTAACAAAATTTAGCTTTCTCTTTTTCTTTTTTACTGTCCTTGTGGCAAAATCCACATTGGCCAGCGCATCGAGTTCATTGAAAACAATATCGATATTGTCTGTACCTATACCGGTGGAAATGATTAGTATTTCTTTGCCGCGATAGTCTCCCATCAATGTATGGAATTCTCGCAGTTGATTGGTATAAAAAACCCTATCCATTTTTGGTTCAAACATTTTGACCCTATCCGGATCACCTACCAGTACGATATTGTCACAAATCTGCTCAGGCAATAATCCTAAGTGATAAATACTTCCATCGTTATTTAAAATTAAATCTGTTTCACTAATCATCTTTTTTATTTAAAAATGTTCAATTTAGCGTATAGTAACAAAGTTATTGTTTTTTGGTCAATTATTTCCTGGGTAAAAATCATATTATAAGCGTCATCAAAATCCATGTAAATTACCTCAATGTCTTCTTGTTCTTCTTTAAGTCCGCCACCTGCTGATTTTTGGGTATTATCGTCATAAGCAGCTGTGAAAAAATAAATCATTTCAGTTTTAGCGCCAGGACTGGCAAAGCCTTTGAAGTGAAAGTCCACTTTTTCTATATGAAAACCGACCTCTTCTTCGATTTCTTTTATAATGGTAGCACGTGGGTCATTGTCATTAACCAGGCCTGCGCATACTTCTATAAGACCTTCTGACATGCGATCATATAACATAGCCGCCAGTCTGAATTGCCGGATTAACACAACTTCTCTCTTTGCAGGGTTGTACAAAAGTACGGCTGCCCCATGATCATTGTCTTGCATTTCTCTGATCTGGATCTCTTTTCGGCCATCGTTTCGTTCATATTCCAGTTCATATTGTGCATACTCAGCCCATATTTTTGATAAAATATTTTTTCGTAATATTGTAGCTTTCAATTTAAAATTTATTAATTATCAGTTAATTCTCAGAAAAATGTTAATTACTTGCCAAATATAGCACAGATTCACTATATCATAGCCTTATTTGATTAAATTTGCCTCATGGTGAAAATAGAAAATATATGCTTACCGGATTTTCCTCTATTGCTTGCACCAATGGAAGATGTTAGTGACCCGCCTTTTAGGGCTTTGTGCAAAGAGCAAGGTTGTGATCTTATGTACACAGAATTTATTTCTGTAGAAGGCTTGATTAGAGATGCCGATAAATCGATCCAAAAACTAGACATTTACGACCATGAAAGGCCAATAGGCATACAAATTTTTGGGGCAGAGTATGATTCTATGATGAAAGCAGCTGAAATTGTAGAACGAAGTAAGCCGGAATTACTGGACATAAACTATGGCTGTCCCGTAAAAAAAGTAGTATGTAAAATGGCAGGAGCAGGCATTCTTCAGGATATACCAAAGATGATCAGTCTTACAGAGGCTGTAGTGAAAGCTACTTCTCTTCCTGTTACCGTTAAAACAAGACTTGGCTGGGATGAAAATTCGATCAAGATAGTAGAGGTTGCCGAAAGGCTTCAGGATATTGGCATCAAAGCACTTTCGATCCATGCAAGAACCCGAAAACAAATGTATAAGGGTGAGGCAGACTGGTCTTATATTTCTCAGGTAAAAAACAATCCGAGAATGCACATCCCTATATTTGGGAATGGAGATATAGATTCCCCTCAAAAAGCAAAAGAGTATAAAGACCGCTATGATGTGGATGGGATGATGATCGGCAGGGCAAGTATAGGATATCCCTGGATATTTCGAGAGATAAAGCACTATCTTGCCAATGGAACTTTAATGGCTCCCCCTTCGGTGGAAGAGAGAGTAGACGCTGCGAGAAAACACCTGATAAAAAGTGTCAGTTGGAAGGGAGATAAACAGGGAATTGCTGAAATGAGAAGACACTATACTAATTATTTTAGGGGTTTTCCAAATATTAAACCGTTTAGGTCTAGATTGGTGTCTGAAAACGATATGGAAGCCATCCTTGAAACATTGGTTTGCATAGAAAAAGAATACGCTGGCCTGGCCATCCATGAATTAGTAAATAATGAACAATTTATGGCAACGGATGCATGATTTTTTACTTTTTACTATATATTGAGATGAATCTGTTTACAAATTTTTATTTTTGATATTATAAGCGAATTTGTATTAATTTATATCTTGTATTAAAAAGAAATAGCCATTGAGGTTTTCATGTATAATATTGTTGTTGTTGATTTCCTCTTTGTGGTTATGCGCTCAGTGTACTTATACCCAGACTTTAGCTATACCTGACGAAGGCACCACTTCTCTAAGTTTTTTGATTTCCAATGCTTCAAAAAATAATCTTGGCATCAACAACAAGGTTTGTGGAGTAAGTATAAAATTTAAACATGAAGGAGTAGGTGACCTCAATGTTTCCATTATTTCTCCAGCGGGTCAAATTTTACAACTTATTGGATCTGGAGGATCTATAGCCAATACCACGGATGGCACTACATGGGATATAAATTTTGTACAGTGCAGTGGCAGCGTCGCGGCTATTCCAGACCCAGGCATAGCTGCAACATGGGACAATAGCGAATTGTGGGGTTTGTTTCAAACTTATGATGGTTCCTATTATCCATATGGCGGTTGTCTCGAAGATTTTAATTTAGGTTCAGTCAATGGTACATGGTCGATACTCTTTGAAGATGCCGTAGAACTAGATACAGGTATAGTGGAATCCGTTTCAATTTATTTTTGCGATGAAAACCTTAATTGCAGCATTTGTGCCCCGCCAGCTGCTGCACCGATTGTCAAAAGTATAGAACATTGTCAAGGTACAGATTTTCTTAATGGAGAATTGAATTATACATTTTTGCAAACCAACCCGGATACATCCAATTATCGATTTACTTATGCAGTGTTTTCTAAATCAAAATTTAGTGGTTTAATAAGAGATACTAGTATTACATCTTTTGACACAGGCCAATACAAACTATGCCTGCTTACTTATGCAAAGGCAGATAGTCTTTCATTGCCTAAAAATATGTCTTTAAAAAATGAAGTACTTTACATGGAAGCTATTCAGGAACAAGGCGTTTGCGCTTTGCTGAATGGGTGCATCAATCTCAATATATTGCCTGTTTCTGACACCATAGTAAAAAATTTTGAAATTTGTGAAGGTGGGTTTATCGTACAAAATGGAAAAAAATTTACCAATGAAGGGTCTTACTTTATTACATCAACGGCTGGAAAATGCGATTCAGTCATTAATGTAGTGGTAGATGTGATTGACCTTTCGGGCACAATAACCACGTCAAAGCCAATGCTTACATGTATTGATAAATCTATAACACTTACAGCTGCAATAAATGAAAATAAGCCCTTGACTTACAGATGGTTTACAACAAAAGGAAATATAGTTGGCAGCAGTAATACTGCAAGCATACAAATCAATGCATCAGGTATTTATTACTTAGAAGTAAGTTACAAAAACTGCAGAAAATTGGATTCAATTACAATACTTGCAGATGTATCTCTTCCGATCCTTGCTCTTAATTCTGGTACTATTACATGCGATAGTTCACAAGTAACTGTGCAATTATCAACATCTTCTACGATTGTATCAGTGCTGTGGAGTGGACCGCCTTTTACCAAGGTAGGCAATAGCATCAAGACAGTGAATAAAGGCATATACGCAGTTACTGTCATTGACAATAAAAAATGCGAAGCAACTGCAAGCATAACAATAAAGGAAGATATTGATAAACCAAAAATAAATTTTGAAATAAAGAATATTTCTTGCAAATTTGATTCGATAAAAATATCTTTAATAGATAGTTCAAATATAGCGTCCTATGTATGGCAGGGCAGCAATATCAAAGCGCCAACTGATCTTTTCAATTATTTTTCAGTTCCCGGAATGTACTATTTATCTTTGAAAGGCTTTAATGGATGTACAGATTCAACGCTGATTGATATTAAAGATGAAAAATATACTATACCGGTTAGTGTATTGCCGGACACCATTGATTGTTTTAAGTTCCAGGCTGTATTGACTCCTATAACTAATAGTAATATAGTATTGGCCAAATGGTTTTTTCCAAATGGCGACAGTTCGATAGTAAATTCACTGCAGACACAGATCCCCGGATTGTATGGTTTGCTTGTAGTGGATAGCAATAATTGTAGGGGATTCACTCAGGTACTTGTGGATAGAGATACAATCGCACCTTCTTTATTGGTATCAAATAAAATTCTAACTTGCAATCCTGACAGTGTTCAGTTGTTCGTAGACAATTACAATGCCGATTATTCCTATTTATGGTACAATTCTACCTATTCTTCTGCATTGGATTTTCCTTTTGTAAAAGTAGCGGGTAATTATTTGGTACAGGCAAGTGACAAAAATGGGTGCTCGTCTGTAAAAAGTTTTTCGGTAGTGCCAGATAATACGTTGCCCAATATTAGCTTTGATGTTGATACATTAAAGTGTGGTTCCACATTTGCTTTATTAACACCATCCGATACCCTGGGTTTTGATTTTCTATGGAAGGTTTCAGCCTCAATGGTAAACCAGGTCAATAACCCGTTTGGAAAAGTAACCAATGGAGGAATGTATGAAGTGGAAGTGAAAAACAGGGTTACAGGTTGTAAAAGAGCCTACGATATTCAAGTCCTTGATATAAGAAACTACCCATTGTTTTCATTGAAAGCAGATAGTATTGGTTGCAGTAAGGATTCAACTCAAATTCTATTTTCAAGCAATCTACCTTATGTCAGCGTGGAATGGAAAAAAGGGTCTTTTACTTCGCCGCAAGCCATGCCTTTTGTTAAACAACCCGGTCTTTATAAATTAAAGGTTACAGATAATGACGGCTGTATATTTTATGATTCCATAAATATTGTAAAAAATATTGATTTGCCTGTGATAGCCACACAATCTGCTACCATTACTTGTGATACTTCAGGAACTATTATATCTGCCTCAATCCAAGGTACTGCACCAATCTATAGCTGGTATTTTAAGGGTAAAAAAATTGGCGATGCCTCTGCTCGAAAGGTAGGCCTTGCCGGCATATATAAG
>JAYUTD010000230.1:0-4978 GCA_043755305.1 Saprospiraceae bacterium | reverse complement strand
AAATTGAAAGAAGACCCTATGTACTGTGATTTATGCAATCCTTAATTTTTCAAGCAAATCCATTTCTCCTTTTTTATCTTATGGCACATTTGTTAAATGGGTAAGCAGTAAACAATTTTACACACCAAGTGTTTTTTTTATACTTTTTATAAAAGTATTTACTAAATTTAAAACTCAAATTGAATCTATTATTTCTAAATTTACAACAATGCGCCAATACCTTTCAATACTTGCTCTATTTCTTTTTGTACCATCCATAATAAAATCGCAATCGGTAAAAGATGATTTTGAAGGCAACGGTACGATTACCACATGGTATGGGGATGATTGCGAAATAGATACTAAGTTTGACAATCCTTTTAAAACCGGAATTAATCTCTCCAATAAAGTATTGAAATATATGGACAAAGGTGGCCAATATGCCAATGCCAGATTTGATATAGACAATAACTTCGATTTATCTTCAAATTATACTTTTACTTTAAAAATTTATGTGCCTGCAAGTGGGTTGACAGGAAGCCAAAAAAATCAGGTTTCTCTAAAATTACAGGATGGTGCTTTAGCTGAATCCTATAAATCTCAATGTGAAGTAATCAAAGCAATAGAGTTAAACAAGTGGCAAACCGTAACTTTTGACTTTAAGAACGATAATTATATAAATTTCAATCCCGTTTCACTTCCTCCATCTCAGCGTAAAGATTTTAGTAGAGTGGTATTGCAGGTGAATGGCGAAAACAACACCAGTAAGGTGCTTGCCTATATAGATGATTTTAATTATGATGGCATGATTGCTCCCAGTCCGATTTATGATAAATTGATATGGTCTGATGAATTTGATTACAATGGTCCTGTGGATGACACCAAATGGTTTCATCAGACACAATTGCCAAGTGGAGGAAGTTGGTACAATAATGAGATACAGCATTATACCAATCGCACAGCCAATGCTATTGTTGCAAATGGAATTTTAAAAATTATAGCAAAAAAAGAAAATTATACCAATCAAGGCTATACAAAGCAATATACTTCAGCTAGATTAAACTCAAAGTTTGCTTTTAAATATGGTAAAGTAGAAGTCAGGGCAAAACTCCCTACCGGTGTAGGCACGTGGCCTGCAATCTGGATGCTCGGTAAAAATGTCAATGAAGATGGCGCTTACTGGGACAATCAGGGACTTGGCAAGAAAAACTGGCCGGCATGCGGTGAAATAGATATAATGGAGCATTGGGGAGACAATCAAAATTTTGTGCAAAGTGCACTGCATACGCCATCCAGTTCCGGTAATACAGTGAATAAAGGCGGACAGATCATTTCGACGGCATCCAGCGAATTTCATATTTATACTTTTGTATGGACGCCGGAGAAGTTGGTATTTAGTGTTGACAATGTAAGGCATTATGCCTACAACCCGGCAGTAAAGAATGAAAGTACCTGGCCATTCAATGACGATCAATACTTCTTGTTAAATATAGCTATACAATCCAGCATTGTACCAAATTTTTCACAAGGTTCTATGGACATAGATTACGTTAGGGTTTACCAGCAAAGTGCTTTGGCTACCAATGAAGCCGATAATGCCCTTAACACTGTCACCTACCCTAACCCGGTAAATGATGTAGTACACATTGTATTGGCGCAAGCCGATAACCAAAATATGGATGTAACTATCTTTACGCCGCAAGGAAAACTTATCAGAACTGGCAGTTATCCTGTCAACAATGGTCTCCTTACAGTAGACAATTTAGATTCTTTACCAAAAGGAATGTATGTGGTTACCTTTGAAAGTAAAGGCATCCTACAGCGTGTCAAAATAATTAAACACTAGGCTGTTCAATTATTTACCTCCGGGAGGGCAATGCTTTTTTAAATAAGCAGTAAACAAAGTCATCAAATGGTTTGTCGTTCCCTCTCCTTCAGAAATACTATGCGTTCTATTTGGGTATGCCATAAACTGAAATTGTTTGTTGTACTTTACCAACTCGTTGATGAGCAATTCTGCATTTTTATAATGGACGTTGTCATCTCCGGTGCCGTGGATGTAAAGTAAATTGCCCTGTAAATTTTTGGCATATGTGATAGGAGATCCATTGACAAAGTCATCCATGTTTTCCTGAGGCAGGCCCATGTAGCGCTCTTGGTATATGTTGTCGTAGGTCAGTTGGTTTCCTACCGCTGCAATGGCTATGCCAGTCTTATAGATTTCGGGATGTTGAAACATTAAGTTAAGCGTAGCTGATCCACCGCCACTCCAGCCCCATACAGCTACTCTATCTCGGTCTACAAAATTCCATTTAAGGATTTCTGTAGCAGCCATGGCCTGGTCATGAATATTAAGTTGGCCTATTTTTCGGTAAATGGACTTTCTCCATTCCCTTCCTTTTGGCGCCGGAGTGCCGCGATTGTCCAGTGAAATGTAGATGTAGCCATCTGCGGCCATGTCGCCACTATATAACTTATTGTGGCTTGAACCATAGCTGTCTTCCACCGTAGTGCCGGCAGGCTCTGTATATATATAAAAAACTACAGGATATTTCTTGCTTGCATCAAAGTTCTCCGGCTTTACCATCCAGCCATCCATTTCCACACCATCTTTAGTTGTAACAGTAAAAAACTCGGTGGTTGGTTTTTCTTGCAGTTGACTTAGGTTGGCTTCAATGCCTTCAGCTTCATTCACCGGTTTTTGGTTCGCTACATAGATCAACTCACTTGCGGGCTTGATGAAGTGATTGGAAAAAGAATGCATGGCAAATACGCCGTTTGCTGAAAAATTATAGTCGTGGCTGCCCTTTAAAGCCGGGCTGCTCAGCAATTCAAGTGCGCCTTTTCCATTCAGTGCAGTGCGGTACAAATATTTTTGTGTGGCATTATCCGGCGAGGCCATGAAATATACATAGCCATTCTTGAGGTCTGTATATTTAATGTCTATCACATCGTAATTGCCTTTGGTGATGGGTTTTTCTGATGAGCCATCTACAGCAATTTGGTATAGATGCCGCCATCCCTCCTTCTCTGACACCCAGAGAAAGTTATGGTCATTGGTCCAAGTAAAATTATTGGTATAGTATATATCGTATGGATCGCCTGATACAAATACATCTATCCAGGCTGCATCAGATTCTCTGTTAATCAACTTACTATTGCCTCTGTCTGCGTCCGCCACATAAAGGCTGCTTACATTTTGTTTGCGGTTGAGTTGCTGAATCAACAAATTGCGGGTCGAAGGAATAAACTCCATTCTTACAATATAGTTCTGATCAGCCACTCCCGGTATTTTCATCCATGTGGTTTTTGCATTACCTACATTGACTACACCAACCTTACAAACTGAGGGTGTTTCACCCACTACAGGATATTCTATAGGAATGACAGTGGGGTATGCAGTGGAAGTGTTGTCAATCATGTTATATTTTTTAATGTTGGCAGCATCAATCTGCCAGTACGCTATGGATTTGCTGTCCGGACTCCATCTAAAGCCATCTCTGCAATAAAATTCTTCTTCGTATGCCCAATCAAAAGTTCCATTTATCCTTGTAATGGAACCATCGGTGGTCAGGGATTTTATTTTGGAATTGGCTAAATCTTCTACGTAAATATTTTCATTGCTTACATACGCTACTTTTCTGCTATCCGGTGAAAACTTGGCAAACATTATTGAGGATGCAGGCAAGCTCTTTCCCAGTTGGGTAAGCATGCCTGTTTTAAGATCCAAGACCCAATAATCGCCTTTGGTGTTTAAACGCCATACTTTAATTGTATTGGTGAATAAAAGTACTTTTTGCTGGTCCATTGAAAAGGAAAAATAATCAATGGTCAGAGGCGTCGTACTTCCCTTGGGTGTGAGTTGACCAGAAGAAACCACTACTTCAGCAGTAATATCCGGTAAGCTATACTTTATAATCTCATTTTGCTCTACGTCAAAATAAGCGTTACCATCGATCGACCACTTTTGTGCAAACGATGGTAAACAAAAGAGTAGCCACACTAGCCCTAGACTTATTACTTTGCCTATTGAATGATTTGGGAATTGCATCGTTAAGTCTTTAATATTGGCCATGTTTATTTTGGTTTACGTTAAAATTAAAAATGCAAAAATAGTTTAATTTTTATTAATAATGGCGATTAATTGACATCGGTACAAAACTGAAGCAATGAAAAAAAGTCCGAAGGTGAATCAAAAATTTGTTTTATAAAATCAGGTTGAAATACGAATAAAAAAAGTAAACACCGCTACTTTTAACAGTAAGGCTCAATGCTGCCATAGCTGAATTTTATTGCAATTGGATCGAATTTTGCCCTTAATAATGGTGCTTCTAAACAACTTGTAGTAAATATTAAACAGATAGATCAGTTTGGATTTCCATTTGTACTGAATGTCGATCCGCCAGATAATAATCTTGGCAATAAAGCAGGAATTTGCCTGGACAGAGAAACTGTACTTGACAAATTTGAAACATTGCCAGCTGCTTATCTGGATTGTTTATTTCCAACAAGCAACAATGTGAAACAAAGTGAATATTGGCGTATCCTCAGTCCCATTCAGGCACATCATGCCTGATGGAAACTCCCAATCTTTAGTTGTTTGGGTATAAAATAAAGCATTAAAACAATTGTTTTCTAGCTTTTAATGCAAAGATTATTAAAAAAAGTCGGGACGACTGGATTTGAACCAGCGACCGCCAGTACCCCATACTGGAACGCTACCAGGCTGCGCTACGTCCCGATTTGTATGTGAAAATAATCGATTTTTAAACAATCGCTCAATTTTTTATTGAAAAATTTTCGGCTCACTCAATTTACAATGCACAGTAATTCATTTTCTGCATTTAGGTAAAATTTATAAAAATGAATAATGCCTTTATCCAAGCACTTTTCCCTATAGTGATGTTACTTATTATTTGGTTTAATATTTGATGTGTGTATAACAAATTGCACTAAAAATGACTTTATGGTTTTACCCCTCTAACTCCCCTAAAGTGGA
>JAYUTD010000229.1:0-12701 GCA_043755305.1 Saprospiraceae bacterium | reverse complement strand
AGCTTATCCCGTACCTAGCCTGCTGGAAAAAGAGCACTACTTCAAAGGCAGTGGGTATGAAGCTACTTATGATGAGTTTTTTACAGGACGTGCCCAACAATGGTCACCAAAGTACAAGTCATCAAATATAAATGTGTTGTCGTGCCTGTCTGATAATATTTTACCCATAAAAATAACGGTATGGGATGAAAAAAAGAATTCAGCAACGGGATCGGTAAATCTAGCAGTCATCGATAATAATCCGGAAAATTGTAATTTTATAAAAATATTTGGCAACAAAGCCAATGGCACCTCCATCAATAATTTCAATATAATTTGGAATGCCAATCTGGCAGGATTTCCGTTGCTTTTTAGCCATATAGATAGTGTCCTAATATACAAGTACAGGAGTCTTGACGAATTTGAAATTTGTGTAGAATTAACGAAAAGAGATGACTTGATGAATGGGGTAAGCACCAAAGATGTGCTCGCCATCCAAAAACATATACTGGGCAGTAAGAAACTCGACACACCCTATAAACTACTTGCTGCTGACATCAATGGTGACAATAAAATAAATGCAACAGATTTAAGTCTTGCAAGAAAAATAGCCTTAGGTCTGATTTCTAAAATTCCAGGAAATGAATGGATTCTAATCAGTAAGGACTTTGTATTTACTGATCCAAAAAACCCATGGCTGGATAAAGACAAATGGAAAAAATCGGCTTGCTTTCTCATGAAAAAAGACATCAATGTCAATTTGGAATTCATAGGCATCAAGCTAGGGGATGTCGATGAGAATGCCAAGCCATAATTTTATAGCATAGCAAATGGGTACATTTGCTATGCTATCAGGAAATTTTATACTTATATATTGCATATTATCATTATATTATTTTTATATTATAATTTTTTTATTATTTTATCCCTTTCTTATTGACAAATATCCATATTTTTAGTATATTTATTTAGTATTATCGAGATCCTAGGGTCACATTTTCTGAAATTACCATACTTTATATAAATAACTCAATTTATGGATATCCAAAAAAATCAGATCTGGCACAACCACATATTTGAGCAAAAAGTAGTTCCCCAACTCACTTTTTATCCTGAAACCCTACAGGATTTAAGAACAATCGTATTGCAGGCCGAAGCAGCCAATTCCAAAGTAAAAGCATGTGGGTCCGGACATAGCTGGTCAGCAATTTGCCCTACTCTGGGCTATATGGTGATGCCACAAAAACTTACCGGATTGCTACCCATTCCATCCGAAGAACTCAATGATTTTGGCAAGAATCTAAAACTTGTAAGAGCAAGGTCAGGCACAAGAATAAGGGAATTGAATAATCTGCTTGATGGAAAGGGCTTGGCCATTGAGTGGCTTGGTGGCTTCGATGGGCAAACCATCGCCGGGGTTTGTCAGACCTCTACACATGGATCTGCCTTGGGTAAAGGTCCTTTATTTGAAATGATTCTGAGCTACGATATTGTAGGATCAAATGGTAAGTTTTATAGAATAGAAAAGACCAATGGCATCACAGAGCCTGCCGCATTTAAGGCCGGAAATCCAGACTTTACCCTGATTCAGGACGACCATTTTTACAATGCTGTCTCTGTGGGAGTAGGCTGCATGGGCATTATCTATTCTGTGACAATCAAAGTCGTGACGGCCTTTTATCTTGAAGAAAAAAGAAGTATCCTTACTACATGGCAGGACATCAAACCATCTTTAATGGATGGCAGTGTATTTAAAGGCCACTTTCATTACGAACTTATGGTTAATCCTCATCGCACGAAAGATGGCAAACACACGCTCTTAATTACTACTCGTGAAATTGTAAACAAGCCTCCTGCCGAAATACCATTGGCCGACCGCACCAGAAATGAACTTGTAGAGTTAATCTCTTCATTCAACAGAAAAGGGGCACTCAATTGGATTTTTAATCTATTTAAAAAAAGCAGCGATACACTCATAGATGAAGCAATAAAATCACTTTATGATAAAAGGTATGTCAACAAAAGTTTTAAGGTATTTCATATTGGTGAAGCCAATAATATACCATCCTATTCTTCTGAAATTGCTTTTGATATGAAAGACAATCACTACATCACCTGTATCGATAAAATGCTTGAGGCCATAGAAGAAAAAAAGATCTCAAAAAATCTTTATCACTCTGCTCCAATTGCACTAAGGTTTGTACAAAATTCGGAAGCCTACCTTTCGCCCATGCATCATCGACATACGTGTATGGTTGAGGTCATTATGGCCAAAGAAACCAAAGGAGCACTGGAAATGTACAGCAACATTGAAAGGACCAGCTATGCATTGGGCGGCCGTATGCACTGGGGACAATACAATTACCTAAATGCCACAAGAGTCAGCGAAATGTATCCTGCACTTGACAGTTGGAAAGATGTGGCAAAAATTTTAAACGGTACCGGCGTATTCAACAACCCATTTTCAAATTCAGTAGGTTTATCTATTTAAAATAAAAAACTCCAAAATGCCATCACTTAAAGTATTTTCACAAAGCCAACTTTTGACTCTTGAAAAAGCAATAGAAGTCCTTATTGTCACCAATGGCAACAACGCAATTACTGCCCATGAAGCAGCCCTCAGTCTAGATGAAATGTTGTCAGAATCAAATAGTCCAGCCCTGGACACTATTCCCACAGTGTTTAATCAATTAGAAAATATAATTCCTGTATTGTTTGGGGTATTTGAAAAATTCAGCGCTCTTGATTTAGACCAAAGAAGAAAACTACTCAATAAGGTCATCAACAATGAAGGTTTACTGATGGACCAATTCAGAGATCTGGCCCGTGCTTTAAAGGTCATGTCGTGTGTGTCATACTATGGAAGTGCTGCCGGTATGAAACAGGTTGGTTTTATAACTACAGAAGAGAGACCAAGATTTAAGGACCTTGATCAAAATCCACTTATTCACCATGAAATAGACAACCATGCCTGACTTACTCAAAAAATACGATGCCATCGTCATAGGTTCCGGCGCATCGGGTGCCGTCATGGCTTATGAATTGGCCACTAAAGGAATGAAAGTGCTTGTTTTGGAAAGAGGCAAAAGGTACTCGCCTAACACAGATTTCGCACACAATGAAATGCAGATGTATGCGAAGTTATACAAATCCTGTGGCTTACAAACTACCAAAAACAATGATATCACTATAGCACAAGGGCAGACTGTAGGTGGAAGTACTGTCATTAATAATGCTATCTGGCTCAGGGCCAATCTTGATGAAGTCCTGCCCAGATGGAAAAACCATGGCGCACATATACCAAAAGACAAGATAGTGGAAAATTATACTTTTTTAGAGACCCAACTCAAAGTAAAAAAAATGCTGCCTCGTGAAGCCAACGGAGGTACAGAAAAATTTCTGGCTGCATGTGACAGATTGAATATCCCTGCTGATTACCTTACGCACAACAGGCATGAATGTATCGGCTGCGGGTGGTGCAATTACGGCTGCAAATACAACCGCAAAACATCTATGCTGGTCACCTTTCTGCCCTGGGCTGAAGCCAAAGGTGCAACTATTCAGGATGGTGTGCAAAATTTGGCCATAACCCATAAAAACAAAATAGCCAATGGCGTTTCGTTTATGCTTGGCATCACGCCTCATCTAATCGCAGCAGATAAAATTATTGTGTGCGCAGGTGCCATTGGTAGCAGTGAAGTTTTGCTAAAAAGTGGCATCAATCCGGCAGGTAATGTAGGTAAAAAATTCCATGCCCTTGGTGGTTGTTTTGTCAATGCACTCATGCCCGACAAAATCAATTCATTCGATGGCATAGGCTTGTCTTGTATCGCAAGAGCCAGCAAAGACTACCTGATTGAAACATTTTTTGCACCTCCGGGTGTATTTTCTATAAGTCTGGGATCGTGGTACGAAGACCATCATCAAGCAATGTTAAAATATCCGTATATGATGCAGGCAGGGGTGATGGTGGCTACAGAACCTACAGGAAAAATAAAACTAGACAAAAAAAACAGGGTTGTCATTGATTTGAAACTCTCTGCACAAAATCTCAAAAATTTGAAGCGAGGCATTCAGACATTGACAGGTATATACTTAGAAGCAGGAGCACAAGAAGTCATGCCATCAAGTTTTAAAAAAATATCGATCACCAATCATGGAGATATCCATAAAATAGATGAAATGATCAAGCGGCAAGACGACATCACCATAGGCTCCGCCCATCCTCAAGGCGGCAATGTAATGAGCGACGACCCACAAAAAGGAGTGGTCAGCAGTCAGTTTAAAGTTCATGAATACACCAATGTTTTTATTGCAGATACAAGTGTCTGGCCAAGCAACATCTGGGCCAATTGTCAAGCTACCACTATGGCTATGGCAAAGTATGCAAGCACGTTTGTAATATAAATTATCTGACAAACCTTCAATAAAAGAACCAAATACTATTATGGGACACTCAATATTTATTAATTACAGGAGAGACGATACTTCAAGCGATGCGGGTCGCATCCATGAAAGTATTGAACAAAAATTTGGCGCAGAATCAGTATTTCTGGATATTGACGATATTGCAATTGGCTCAAAATGGAAGCAAGTATTGGAAAATGCAGGAAAGGATGCTAAGGTTTTACTTGTATTGATTGGTGACCAGTGGTTAAAAAAACAAGACAATGGCCGGCCTCGATTGTTTAATGAAGGCGACTGGGTTCGGTTGGAAATAGAATCCGCTTTAGAAAAAGAAATGATTGTAATACCGGTCTTGCTCAAAGGTGCAAAATTGCCATCAATAGATGATTTACCGCCATCAATACATCAATTATTAGAACACCAATGCATTGAAATGAGGTATGATAGATGGACTGATGATATGGGCTTTCTGCTTAAAAAAGTGGGGTTGAAAATTTATAATAAACCGAGGTACTTTTTAACTTTTTATTGGAAACATCTATTTGGCATAGCAGCTTCCATTTGCTTAGGTGCTTCCTTGTTTTATTATATTATGTACGAGCCAGCAGATGCATTGAAGCCATCCCCTGTTGATTTTAAGCCACCCATAGATTCGGCTTGCTACCATTTCAAACTTCCGCTGGCCTTCAAGACACTAATATTTCCAATACTGACGGAGAGCAATGATGCTGAAAAATGGCAGTCCATTATTGACATTGAGCTAAAAAACAAATGTGAACCTAAAATAAAAACGGAAATCAGGTTTGCCAACGAAAATACAAAAAAGAAATCCTCCGCTGAAAAAAAGGAGATAGCCCAATCATGTGGTGCAGATCTTTACATCAGTGGCACAGAATTAAATAGCAATCTCGCATTGAATTATGGATTTACAGATGATCACTTTGACCAGCTTCTGATAGACGAATCTTTGGAGTTAAAACAAACAAATATTGTAATCAATGACTTTACTCATTCAATAAATCAGTCTTACAGTGAGGTCATTTGTTTGATAACAGGTATGTACTTTTATAAAATAAATAAGTACCAGGAAGCGATCATTGCACTAAAATCCTGCCATTACAACAGTGATGAGAAACTTATCAATGGCTTTATTGCTGATAGTTACTATAAATTAAATCAATTTGACTCTTCACTGGTATATATTGAACGCATTGAGCATTCTAAAAACGACTCCCTAGCTTTACTCTTGAAAAAAGCTGCAATAGCCGAAAAAGCAGGTAAGTCAGACAAAGCTATAGTTGCCTATACAAAAGCCTTGGAAAAAGAAAAGTCATCAGCAAAAAAAGCCAAAATCTTGGAAAGACGTGGGGATCAATATAAAAAAGTAGATGACCTCCAAAATGCTAAGGCTGATTATACCAAAAGTAAAGTTATAAAGCCAAATGCCGCCTTAAATGATAAAATAAGATCTGTAGATAAAAAAATCAATGATAATGCTACAGAAATAAAACCCTCTTCCAATTCCAATATCAAAAAATTAACCAATACGCAGCATGTGGAGGCAGCTTTGCAAAATGGCAATTTTAATCTTGCTTCAGATATGATTAAGGAATTGGAAGCTAAAGGTACAAATGGTGAGTCTTTAAAAGTTTATAAACTTGAAATCGAAATGAGTAAAATGAATAATGGTGTATTGCCTTCTTCTGCAACTACTGTAAATCCTGCAGCCATTGAAAAAAACAAAAGATTAAAAACTAAAATAGCACTTGCAAAAGCTAAGTCAATAAACTAAGTAAAATTAATATACCTAATATCATTTAAAGGAAAAATCAAATGGGAATACTGCAAGATAAAATGAATGCCATTTACCATAAAGGCGAAAAACTCTTAAAGATTAATTCCCCATTTGAAGATAAATACATCATCCTTTCCGATTTACATAGAGGACTTGGAGATATGTCGGATGACTTCAAAAAACCAAATCAACACAGTTATACTTTGGCACTGGATTATTACCTGGCCAATGAGTATAATTTAGTCCACCTTGGAGATGTGGAAGAATTGAAAGAACAATGGGACATATCAGATGTGCTCAAATTCAATGAACGACACATTATACAAGAAAGTAAATTTCACCACAAGAATAAGTACTTCAGGGTTTTTGGCAATCATGACAGCAAATACGAAAAATCAGCGACTGTATCAAAACACCTAAAGCCTTATTTTCCCGGATTGCAGGTACATGAAGGCATTTTGCTAAAGTACGATAATCTACCGGAAATTCTCCTTGTCCACGGCCACCAGGATTACATCCCTTTTGTAACCGGATTTTTTGAATACATAGGTTTGCCATTATATAAACTTTATATCAATTTGGCCAACAAAAACCGAGAAACCAACTATGACAGTTATTGTAAAATAGAAAAAAGCGAAAATGCAATGTACGATTGGGCCATTTCAAAATCTAATATGATACTGATATTTGGACACACACACAGGCCATTGTGGGGTTCAAGAACACATGTAGAAAAAATACAGACAGAATTAAAAAGGCTCAATGACAGTTTAAAAGACAAAGCTATTGCCAATAAAATATCAGTGATGAAACTCAAAGAAAATGCAATTTTATATGGAGTTAGTGAAATCATCGACGCTATGAAGGAATTGCTTATAGCTCTTGAGAAAAAAGTAAAGCAACAAGGTGCTTGTTCCAAACCAAAAGCGCTTCCCGTGATTTTCAACAGTGGTTGCTGTATTTTTGAAGATGGTGACATCACAGGAATAGAAATAGACAATGGTGAAATTCGCCTTATAAAATGGGGGCTTAATAAAACCACCAATGCCATTGAGCGTACTGTGTTGGAAAAGGAATACCTGGGCTGCTTGCGTATTGATTAATAGCAATTAACCTTCGGTAAAAGCAAATGTTTTATGTAACAAAAGTTATACGATAAAGAAACTAAAGTCAACTTAAATTTGGAAAAATTATAAAACTAATTGTATGGAAATAAAAGAAACGCTCTTGTCAAAGTCAGATTTTTTGGATCTTCCAAAAGTTGTGGAAGCCAGGCAAAAAGTGGATGAGCTAAAGTCAAGAGAACAAGGCTTAAAAATAAGTGACGTATGCGATAACGAAGGCCACCAATACATCAACCTGGTCCAGGAAGGTGGAGGTGTCTTAGGTATAGCGCTCGTAGGCTTTACTTATATATTAGAATACGCGGGTATAAGGTTTTGGCGACTGGCCGGTACAAGTGCCGGAGCCATTAATGCAATGTTTCTGGCTGCAATTAAAGCAAAAAACGAAACGAAAAGCGAAGAGATACTGGAAGAATTGGCTGCTGTAAAACTTATTTCTTTTGCAGATGGCGCTTCGGTAGTTCCATCAGTACTTATGCGAAAGTCTGATTACTTAAAAAATATTGTAACCGCATATTTTGGTCTGGTAGCCATACTCTTGCTTTCATTTGTGTTGCTATCCTTTCATTACAATTCCACATTCGCCAAATTCAGTGCTTTGTTATTTTGTTCTCTTGCCTTCCTTGCATTATTGTTTGGCGGTTTATGGCGTAGATTTAAATTTAGGGCTTGGGGACTTTGCCGCGGGCTGGTTTTCCATGAATGGGTAAAAAATATTTTATCTAAATATAAAGTCAATACACTTGCAGATCTAAAGCAAAAGGCATTTCTAAGTAGCACTTCTTGCAATTTAGTCTATGAGAGAGGTATGGCGGGTGATATTGATCCTTCAGACCTTACATTGATTTCATGCGATATAACTCAAGGACTCAAAGTCGAATTTCCCAAAGACATTACATTGTATGGACTTGACGATACAATAGACCCAAGTATTTTTGTAAGAGCAAGTATGAGCATACCGGTATTTTTCGAAAAATTTCTCATAACAAATGATAAAATTTTAGATAGTAATGTGGTCGAAGCCTGGAAAAATATAGGACATAGTGGTTTGATTTCGAAGGATAATTTTTTTGTAGATGGCGGCATTGTCTCCAATTTTCCCATAAATATTTTTCACAATGCCAATGCAAAGATACCAAGGCTGCCCGTATTGGGTATTGTGCTTGATGAAAGTGAAGATGTGGCCTTTTCACTTAAAGACATTAGTTTTGCCAATTACATCCTGAGAATATTCAATACGATAAGATTCCATTCCGACAAAGATTTCTTGCGAAAACATAATTTTTATACTAAATTTTGTGTTAAAAAAGTTGATGTGTCGGACCATAACTGGCTCAACTTTGCCATGTCTGACAACGAAAAAAAGCAACTATTCGTCAAAGGTGTCCTAGCCGGACTCAGCTATTTAGAAGGGTTTGATTGGCAAGCTTATAAAGAAGCAAGAATGAAACTTTAACTTATAAAATTACTTAATATGAAGTATCTAACTATTGTTCTTTTTATTGCAAGTATTGCCTCAGTTTGTCTAATGAAAAAAAAAGAATTTAAATTTGAAAAAGCAACTTCTATCAACTTTGCAATTTTATCATTTGAATATCCAAGAGACACCAGTGATTTAAACGACTCAATAACAGCGTTTAAGGTAAGAGGAAACGCTCCGTTCCTTATTGAACAATTGAGTTTTGATTACATTTTTATGGCATGTATATACCCTTTTATTTTTTGCTTGTGCATGTTGAGCGTTGAAAACCTAAAAGCTATAATGCCAGCAAAAAGGCAGAGGCTTTTGGCGAAAATACTAACTATACTTGCAATGCTACAATTGCTTGCCTGGTTAATGGATTATTGTGAAAATGCACGACTTGAAAAATGGATAGGATTGGGGCGTGTAGATAATTTCATGCTTTTTAAGCTTATGGTTGTATTGAAATTTATAATTGGTGGTGCCGGATTTATTTTAGGGCTCAGCGTTTTTATATACACAAGTTTAAAAAGATATAAAGACAAAAAGGTAGATTACCTGACTTCATTATACTAATCCTCAAATATATTTTACTTGCGAAAATGCATTTACTTCAATACAATCGGTTTATATCGCTTAAGTATCGCGAGATAATATTTTCTTGCATGGTCAATAAGATTCCAAAAAGATAGAAAAACAAAAGGCAATGTATTAATATTAATTATTGAAGTGTTATATGTTTTATTAAAAAATGTTAGTCAATTTTGCCTTACGGAATCTTTCCTTCTTTGTCTCATAAAATTACCTTATTTTTGTGAAGATAATCACTTTTATGGCCGTTATTAGATCTTTTTTACATCATTTTGGAGCCTTTGTACTATGGTCAAGGCAGATGTTTACCAAGCCGGAAAATCCAAGAATGTATTACAATGAGACTATACGTCAGATGTATGATATCGGCATAGGTTCTCTTTCTATTGTATTTCTGATATCTGTCTTTATTGGGGCTGTGACTGCTGTACAGTTTGCCTACCAGATGGCAGGCACATTGATTCCTCAATACTATGTTGGTTATATCGTGAGGGACATGACGATAATAGAGCTGGCACCTACAATTACATGTCTTGTATTGGCAGGCAAAGTAGGCTCCAATATGGCAGCAGAGCTTGGCGGTATGCGACAAAAAGAGCACATAGATGCCATGGAAATCATGGGTGTCAATACCACGTCATATCTGGTAATGCCAAAAATTATTGCTGCTATACTTGTCATTCCAATCCTTGTATGCGTAGCTGCATTGGTCAGTATATTTGGCGCATATATTGCCACTGTGCCTACCGGCATGTTTTCAACCACTGATTTTATCAAAGGAATACGGGCTTTTTTTGTGCCCTATAATGTAGTGATGATGTTTGTGAAAGCGGTTGTTTTCGCTTATATACTTACCTCAGTATCTTGTTATCAGGGATACTTTGTAAAAGGGGGCAGTATAGAACTGGGAGAAGCCAGCACAAGAGCTGTCGTATATAGCGATGTACTTATTTTACTGGCAGATTACATTATAGCCATCTTACTTACCGCTTAAATATAAATTTTGAAATGATCAGAGCTGAAAACATTTTCAAAACTTTCAATGACCAAGAAGTCCTCAAAGGCATATCCTACGTTTTCGAAAAAGGCAAAACCAATCTCATCATTGGCAAATCCGGAGCAGGAAAAACCGTATTGCTTAAAATATTGGTAGGCCTTATAAAACCTACCTCCGGCAAGATTTGGTACGAAAACCTTGATTTTCTCAATCTCAATAAAGCCCAGGAACGGTCGTTGAGAATGGAAGTAGGCATGCTGTTTCAAGGCAATGCACTTTTTGATTCCATGACTATAGAACAAAACATTCGTTTTCCGATGGACATGTTTACTACCAAAACACTCAAAGAAAAAACCGAGCGTGTCAACTACTGTCTGGAAAGGGTAAGCCTCGAAGGAGTCAATAAAAAATACCCTTCAGAAATTAGTGGTGGAATGCAAAAAAGAGTTGGTATAGCTAGAGCGATTGTACTCAATCCAAAGTACCTTTTTTGTGATGAACCCAATTCAGGTCTTGACCCTCAGACATCCATTACCATCGATGAATTGATCTCTGATATTACCAAGGATAATAACATATGTACCATCATCAATACCCACGATATGAACTCAGTAATGGAAATAGGTGAAAACATCTGCCTGATAGACAAAGGGATGCTTGCATGGAGTGGCAGTAAGGAAGAAGTACTCAAAAGTCAAGACGAGAAATTACACGACTTTATTTTTGCCTCTCCATTTTTGCAAAAGCTGGTCGATGGGATAGGTCTTGGGTAATGTGCTAATTCGCTAATTCACTAATTAAATACCACAAAAAAAATCCCGACCAAAATAAAATGATCGGAATTTAGTTTCACTCTGTTTTGATTGAGAGCACTATAACAAAAATATACCGCAGCTATATATGAGCTATATGCTGAGATACTATATCTTACTTGACCTCTTGCATAAACTTCCTTACCAAAGGCGACAACACTATTAGTAGAATGCCTGCAATAAGCGCATAAATGCCCAATTGCTTATATCCAGCTGTATATACAGTAAGTTTATCCATATTTGACATTGCGTCGGAAGCTTTGGCAATATTGGCACCTAAGATGCCTGCAAAATACTGACCGTAAGCACTCGCCAAAAACCACATTCCCATCATGATGGCTTGCAGTTTTTGTGGAGCTAGTTTTGTCATAATTGACATACCTATCGGAGAAAGACATAGTTCCCCCAATGTAATTACCAACCAGGCGAAAGTAAACAAGGTCAATGAAGATACTCCATTGGCGTCACTGAAAAATCTTGCTGTATAAAATATATAAAAGCCACCTGCTAAAAATAAAAAAGCAAAGCCGAATTTCACTACGGTATTAGGCTCTATTTTTCTTTTGTCCAGCCACAGCCAAACCAAACCAAGCAGCGCAGCAAAGGCAATGACAAAAAATGAATTGGCAGAATTATTGACACCATTGGGATCAAGCGGAATTCCAAGTACATCCTTACTCAAATTATTGGCAGCAAACAAACTCAACGAGCCACCACTCTGTTCAAAAAATGCCCAAAACACGATAGAAAATAAAATGAATACGAGAGCCGCAATCAATTTTTTGTTTTCTGCTTTTGAAAAATTTCTCATTTCAAAGATTAGGTACAGCAAAGTCAAAGGCCCTATGGTAAACATAAAGTAGTCTGTATAGTCCGTATTCTCAACCATAGCAATGATGATGGGTATTATAGCCAGAGAACCAATATAAGTAATGTATTCGTACATTTTTTTATTGCTACCTAAACCTTCTTTCAATGGCGACAAGCCTATCTCTCCTAAAGACCGCTGTGTAAATACAAATGTCACTAAGCTGATGACCATGACAATAGCGGCAAAACCAAATGCCCAATTCCAGCGCAGATTTTCAGGAATGATAGATGCAAGCATTTCGCCTTTGGCTACTGCTACACAGAGATAACCACCGATCAATGCCCCAAGATTGATACCAGCATAAAACAACGAAAAACCTGCGTCTCGCCTACTGTCGCCATCTTTGTAAAGCTGGCCTACCATCGTCGATATATTGGGCTTGAAAAAACCTGTACCTATTATGGTAAATGCTATACCCCAAAAAAAATAGGTCTTTGGATCAAAGGCCAGAATAAGGCTGCCTACTATCATCAGCAAGCCGCCCCAAAATAATGATTTTCTGTAACCCAATATTTTATCCGCAAAAAGACCACCTATGAATGTAAAAGCATACACAAAAGCCTGTGTGGCCCCATACTGCAGGTTGGCTATATCGTCTTTCATGAGCAACTGATCTACCATGAAAAGCATTAATATGCCTCGCATGCCATAGAAACAAAACCG
>JAYUTD010000228.1:0-12722 GCA_043755305.1 Saprospiraceae bacterium | reverse complement strand
AATAGAAAAAGACTTAAAACAATTCTCATTTGTTGTATAGATTGAAGGCCAAAAATATAATAATCTACCTTAATAATACCATTATTTATGAAATTGTTTAAATTCGTTTCGGATTGTACATGCGCTTGATTTTTATATTGGTCAAAAGCCGCGTATTTTTGCAAAAATCCAACCAATCCTATAAAAAGAAAATAAAGTGAAAATAAAAATAGGCATTTCTCCTTGCCCAAATGACACATTTATATTTGAAGCAATATATAATAAAAGAATTGACCTTCATGGACTTGAATTTGATTTTGTGATGGAAGATGTTGAATACCTTAATAAGGCAGCTTTGAAAGGTGAAATTGAGGTTACTAAATTAAGCTATTTTGCCTTTAGTAAAATTATAGACACCTACCAATTGCTCAACAGTGGCGGTGCTTTGGGCAGCAATTGCGGACCGCTGCTGGTATCCTTTAAAGAAAATTACAAACCAAATGCAACTAGTAAAATAGCCATTCCAGGTGTAAATACCACTGCAAATTTTTTATTGGAATTGTTTTACCCTTTTTTGCAACTAAAAGAAGAAGTTTTGTTTTCATCTATTGAAGAATTGGTTATATCCGGCAAATACGATTTGGGATTGATTATCCATGAGAGCAGATTTACCTATGCCTCAAAGGGTTTAAAAAAAGTGCAGGACCTTGGCGTATATTGGGAAGAAAAGATGCACTGCCCTATTCCATTAGGCTGTATTGCAGTAAAGAGAAGTTTGGATTACAACTTGAAAAAAAGGATTGATAACATAATAAAGGAAAGCGTTCAATATGCATTTGATCATCCGGCGGAAAGTAGGGATTTTATCAAATGCTACTCTCAGGAGTTGAGTGATGAGGTTATCAAAGCCCATATTGATTTATATGTAAATGACTATTCCCTGCATTTAGGGCCCGCAGGAAGACAAGGCGTTATTGCCTTTTTTGATCAGCTATTGATGCATAATTACATCCTAAATTTTGACGAAAGTATATTTATCGATTGATAATGCCTTAAAATACGGTGTTTTGTCCTTTGAAATACTTTTTTTATCTATTAACGCATGTATTGTAAAATGATTAAAATATCTTTATTGCTTGAAAGGGATTTTATATGAATGTATTAAAAATAGATAATCTTCAAAAATCATATGGATCAATTAAGGCGGTAAAAAACCTTACTTTATCCATAGAAAGCGGTATGATTTTTGGCTTGCTGGGGCCAAATGGCAGTGGTAAAACGACTACATTGGGCATCCTATTAGGCGTGCTGGTAAATGACGCCGGAAGTTTTACCTGGTTTGAAGATAAATATGGCGAAGCCCATAGAAAGAAAATTGGAGCGATACTTGAGACGCCTAATTTCTATCCATACCTTGACGCCATCGACAATTTAAAAATTGTCGCAAAAATAAAACAAGCACAAAATGTAAATCTGGAAGCATTGCTTGAATTGGTCGATTTATCGCATCGAAAAAATAGCAAGTTTTCCAGTTATTCTCTTGGTATGAAACAGAGGCTGGCTATTGCGTCTGCATTGATAGGAGATCCTGAGGTTTTAATCTTTGATGAACCTACCAATGGATTAGATCCTCAAGGTATAGCAGAAGTAAGGCATATCCTGAAAAAAATAGCCGTTTCAGGCAAGACAGTAATAATGGCCAGTCATATACTTGATGAAGTAGAAAAAATATGCACCCATGTTGGCATTATGAAATTTGGAAAATTACTAGCCACAGGACCAGTCGGAAGCATTCTCAATGATGATATGTACGGGGAGATAGGTGCTTTGGATATGGAAAGGCTAAGGGTTGAATTGAGCCAACTTGAGGGAATTACCATCACATCCTACAATGGCCTGTATATCGAATGCACCATCAATAATGGTATGACTGCGGAACAAATAAACAGAGTACTTTCAAATAAAGGCATTTATGTCAATCACCTTGTGGTCAGAAAGCAGAAGCTTGAGGAAGAATTTTTACAAATTACCAGTGACTCTAACCAAATTATTTAACTATGATGGAATTATTGAATATTGAGTTTTATAAATTTAGGAAAAACAGTGTCGCTATTGTCTTATCCATTTTATTTGTATTGTTTTTGCCTTTTATATTACTGACGGTAAAGGATACTTTTAAAAATATACCGCCACCTTTTCCCAGCAGCAGTGTTTTTTATGAATTTCCTACTGTGTGGGATTATCAGGGATATGTCGGCAATTGGCTGGTAAGTTTTTTGCTGGGATTTATGATGATATACTTTGTGACTTCCGAAATTTCCAATAAGACAATGCGACAATGTATCATCAATGGATGGACAAGGCATCAGTATTGGTTAAGTAAGTTTTTTTTATTGTTGGGTCTTTCTTTCATAGCTACCTTGCTATATAGTGTAAGTACTATTTGTATTGGATTGGTAAATACTGATGATGTAGACATAGAGCTATTGATAGACAACAATGCTGCCATTTTGCGCTTTTTTATTATGACGATAGGTTACTTATCCTTTGCATTTTTAATAGCCACATGGATTAGAAAAGGCACATTGGCAATATTGATTTACTTTTCGTATGTTATGTTTGTAGAACAGATAATAAGGGGTATTCATTTCTATTATTTTAAAAACAAAAGCATCTTATATTACCCCATTAACATTATTGAAGACTTGATGCCTAACCCTATGTTTAGAGCACCAGACAATTGGTTGTCAAAGGATGTAGGATTTAAGATATTGTTGCCTTATTGGGAAGCTGGACTATTGACAGTGCTATTGTCAGCAATCTTTTTGGGTTTATCCTATAGGATGGTGACTAAAAGAGATTTGTAAAAAACACAATAGAGATCAAACAAACCTAGCTATGACTTTGAGTTTGTGGGTGTATTTTTTTAGGCTTAGATTGTAGATGCCTTCGTGGTCTATTCTGTCTACCCTGGCTTTTTCATTGACGTGCAAGATTTCGTCTTTACTCAATAATATCCCAATATGGTCAATTTCTTCGTTTTTACTGATAAAGAAAGCAACATCTCCCGCTTGGGCCAGCTCTACAAAATCTACCGTTTGGTCAATCGCATTGTACATCTCAAATAATGACCTGGGTAGGGCTCTGCCTGCACACTTCAACACCAGTTGTATTAAGGCAGCTTTATCCAAACCAAATATGGAACGTCCACCTTGAAAATAAGGTGCGTTGATAAATCTCCTGGCAATTTTTTCTACCATTTCTGAAGTAAAAATGACCTCTTTAAATATTGCTGCTTGCCCATTATATACATATTTTGCATCGTGCGTTTTAAATAACATACCGTCGTACATAGGCAGTGAAGATCCTATCATGACGGGATATGTCAAGTCATTATTGATTAAAACCTGGCAGACTTCAAGTGCCACAGCAAAGTTTTCGTTGAATTTTTCATGCTGCTCTTTTGAGATATATTCGAGTTGCCTTACATCAACCCACGCTTCCACATGGTCAAATGACGTTTGGACCTTGGCCCACTGCTTGTTTTTCTTTTGTATTATGTGGACAGTCTCGCCAAACAACAATTGAGAAATTATAACAGAAGTGTCTGAAGCTCTGCTGTATAGAGGCACTATGGATAGATTGCAAATAAGCCAATCTGTAGGAACAGACTTCTTTTTTAAAGCCACAAGTAGAATCTTTTTAAGGATTGGTGCTAAAATGATGCCAAATTATCTTTGGTTTTAGATCTTAAATTTTAAAAGTGGGTGAAAAATGTGCAATAATAATTTTACCTTTGTATTGAATTATAGAGGGGAATTAGCTCAGTTGGCTAGAGCATTACGCTGGCAGCGTAGGGGTCACCGGTTCGAATCCGGTATTCTCCACTTTTTTTACTAAAAGATTAATTAATCAATTGTATCTTTTCCACCTTTTTTTACTCCAATCAATCCACCCAGTCTGCTACAAATAGATTGGTATCTCTGCCATCACCATTGTTTCGATTGCTTGCGAACACCAATTTTTTACCATCGTGGGAAAACATAGGAAAAGCATCAAAATCAGCATCAAAGGTAATTTGCTCCAATCCTGAACCGTCAGTATTTATCATATACAAGTTGAAAGGAAGACCTCTTTTAGATTTATAGTTTGAGGCAAAAATTACTTTTTTACCAGAAGGGTGAAAAAAGGGTGCCCAATTTGCATTGCCCAAATTGGTCAATTTTCTGAGGTTGGAGCCGTCTGCATTACATATGTGCAACTCCATCTTTGTTGGCATAACCAATCCTTCTTTCAGCAAGTCTTTGTATTCTTTAATTTCAGCCTCAGTCTGCGGTCTAGAAGCTCTAAATATAAGTTGATTGCCATCAGGAGAAAAGAATGCGCCTCCGTCATACCCTAAGCCCGAAGTGATTTGTTTTACATTGCTTCCATCAAGGTTCATAGTATACAATTCGAGGTCTCCACTTCTCATAGAAGTAAAGACTATTTTATCGCCTTTTGGGGATACAGTAGCTTCTGCATCATACCCGGGTTCATTGGTTAATTTTTTTATAATGTTGCCTTTCAAATCAGCATGGTAAATGTCAAATGACTCATATATGGCCCACACATATTTTCCATCAGTTCTTTTCGCAGGCACATGCGGGCATTCCGCACTTGTCTCATGGGTAGATCCATATACCATAGATTTGCCGTCAGGCATAAAATAACTACACGTAGTGCGTCCTTTGCCGGTACTAATCAATGGCGGTTGGGCTTCTTTTTTCCATTTTTTAAAATCAAAGAAGTAAATCTGGTCGCAGGTAGTTCCCCATATTTTATTGGTTGCCTGAAAGATGAGTTTAGTATCATCATTGCTCCAATACGCTTCGGCATTGTCTCCAGCGAAGGTTATTTGGCGCACATTTTTCAAGTGTTTTTCTTCAGGGTATTTGACGGGAAGATCGTTTGATCCAATCGGAAATTTTGAAGTAGCGCAAGATACCAATAAACAAAAAGTAAGTAGTGTGGTCGAATTCTTTAAATACATCTGAGTTAAAAATTTTGGCAAAAATAATGGATTAATGTCTAACTACTGCCATTTACTATTTCATTATTATTTCTTTTTTACTCAATGGATTAAGTTTTGTGCCTGTAACAATGGCTTCTGCTTCGATCCTATACTCAGACTTCACCCCCTTGAAGGTTTTTGCCAACAAAACCAAACCAGCAGCAAATAGGTTTGAATCCTGCATTTTGTCCATTTCAGATTGATAGATTTTAAAAGGCAGTTCAAAAGGAATTTCGACAACATCATCTTTGGCGAGATGCATAGTTTCATCCAACTCGACAAAACCTACAATATATTCGTCAATTAATTTTGAGTCTTTTCGCCCTCTATGGTATTTTTCAATAAGTCTAATAGCTACTCCAATAATAGTACTATCCCTGAGCGTGGTTAATTTTACTTTTCCCTTAATTATTTGATCCTTTTTGCTAATTGAGTACAAAACCTCCACATCGATTTTCACCCCTTCAATTCCCAACATTTTCTTTATTCCACCAAACATTTGATCTATTTTTTTTTTATTTCATACGAAGTTACAACATTAAATATAGCATACCTTTTATTTTCGATAAATGGGGGTATATAAGAGATAAATAAAGGCATATGAATACTAGTTCATCACTGGAAGAGAAAGATAGCCTTTATATTCTTTGTCAGATTCAAAGACAATGTCTGAATAATCTGTAATTACATTATACAATGTATCTCTTTCTATAGGTTTACGGCCTACCCTTTTGATAAGGTTGACCAAATCCTCTGTCGACATTGCGGGGTTTTGCTCTTCTGAACCCGCCATTGAGTATATTTTTGTCGTATCGTCTATGGTACCATCTACATCATCGACACCAAAACTTAGGCTGGTTTGTGCTACTTCCCGGCTGATCATAGGCCAATACGCCTTGATATGGTCAAAGTTGTCGAGGTAAATTCTTGAAATGGCGTAATTTTTAAGGTCTTCAATAAGAGTTACTTCCTGAAGATGGCTTAATTGATTGTCTTTATTTCTAAATTTTAGTGGAATGAATGTCTGAAAACCACCTGTCTTGTCTTGCAATTGTCTTAATCTGTCTAAGTGGTCAACTCTATGCCAGTATTTTTCAATGTGGCCATAAAGCATGGTAGCATTTGATTTACCACCTATTTCATGCCATATTTCATGGATGCGAAGCCATTGATCGCCTGAACACTTTCCTCCTGCGATTTGGTCCCTTATCTCCGGATGGAAAATTTCAGCTCCACCTCCGGGAATTGAATCCAGGCCGGCCTCCTTCATCAGCTGCATGCCTTCTTCATAAGATATTTTGTCTTTTTTGAAAATGTAGTGGTATTCTACAGGTGTCAATGCTTTGATGTGCAGGTCGGGCCTATGTTTTTTGATGGCGGCAAATAGTCCGGCATAAAACTTTACATCGTATTGAGGCAACACACCACCTACTATATGGACTTCTGTCACAGGCTGGTCATCATATGATTTTATAATGTCCATCATCTGGTCGTGGGTATACTCCCACCCTTCCTCTCTTTTTTTCATCAACCTGGAGTAACTGCAGAAGGTACAGGTATACAGGCATATATTGGTTGGTTCCAGGTGAAAATTGCGATTGAAGTAGGTGCTGTCTCCATTCTTTTTTTCCCGTATATAATTGGCAAGGATACCTAGAAAGGCTAAATCTCCGTGCTCAAAAAGATAAACTGCCTCTTCATTGTCAATCCTTGTGTTATTAAATACTTTTGTTGAAATGGTCTTGAGCATTGGGTCCTTCTCGTATAAGGTGATATTTTCATGTGATGAAACTGTCATATAAGCTACTTGTGGTGCAAATATATAACAAAGAACTTCAAAAAAAGATTGGAACATTGCGGATATTTAATCAATAGACTTAAAATTACTTACCAGCTCAAAAAAAATAAAGGCATAATAAAAGTAATAAAAAAGGGACTTCCTGATGAGAAAGTCCCTATAAATCTTGTTTACCCAAGTGAAGAATTATTATTGAATTAAATGAATCTTCAGCTGAAAACGTAAAATTGAAATTGTAAAGTTTCAGTCCTTATGGGCCAAAAATTATGTACCCTGATGGCAAACAAGATATCAGACCACTGCTCTTTCGCCTTCTGATTCGAATACTTCTTTATATAGAATCGGCTTTTCATATTCTCTTTTAAATTCATACCTAAGTACGTCAAAAGTAGTGACAATTCCTACCAATTTATCGTCCTGATCAACGACAGGAAGCGCATGAAACCTTCTGTCCAGAAAAAGTTCGGCCGCTGTACCTACTTTGTCATCTTTATTGACCCTTAAAACTTTGTTGTTCATAATGCTTGTAATAGGTATGCTGTCATACTCATCAAAATGCTTGTTTAATTTCCATAAATCATAAGTCGTGATTAATCCTCTAATTACACCTTCATCGTCAATAACAGGTAAGTGATGTATTCTGTTTTCATCAAAAATGTGCTTTACATCTGCTATAGTAGCTTTTGTCGAGAGTGAAATTGGATTTTTGGTCATAATCGTTTGTATAAACTCGTTCATCATGGTCTTTATAAGTTTAAATTGTGAGTAATGGAAGTAAGATACGCTATTTTATGCGATAAGTCAAGACTTTTATAGAAAATTTTTATAAAATATAATTTTATTTTTCAAGACAGAATATTAACATTGAATTACTTAATGAATTTAAAACGGTACATTATGTCGATAAACTGGCTTTTCGCCTATTTGTCAAGCCGGATTTATTTTGGCGATAGAAGTTGCCGAATTCACCTTGTTACTTACTTCTTAATTGATTATACATGATATATTTGTTTAATGTTTATTATTTATAGTTCAATATTTTAAGAACTGTTGGTCAATGGTTTATAATTTAAGACTAAATTGTTAAAGACATTTTGACAATAATTATTAAGCCCTTTGCAGTGAAAAAAATTAACGCAATTGTTGAAAATGCTAATGGCTAATCAACTTTTGGTTCATTTTCGTCCATGAATCGGGCTGCAGGCTGCTGTGCATCATTTATAACGGCAGCTTATTTTTAAAATTCATATTTTAGGCTTATTTTGCGTCATATTAAATTTATAATTATGGGGATGAAGTCATATTATTTTTTACTATTTATTGCGTTATGGGCCATAGCTTGTAATGAAAAAAGCACTGAAAGAGGTGCAAAAAATTTGATTAATATCATACCATATCCCAATAAGGTGATGGAGGGAAAAGGCAGTTATAGTTTCGAAAATATTCGCTATTTTATTTCCGAAGAATTTGGCTCGTTATCAAATGTAATTCCCACTTTATTGAATGGAGCTGTCAAAGTTGAGGATAAGGGACAATCCTCTGTCCGATTGCTTGTAAATAAAAATTTAGCAGAGGAAGAGTATAGACTTGAAGTGAACCAAAGCGGAGTTACTGTAGAGGCGAAATCAAGTGTTGGTGCGCTTTACGGGCTGCAATCATTAAGGCAATTGATACCATTAAATGGAAGCAAAGTGATACCCTTTGTAACAATTGAGGATAAACCTAGATTCCAGTATAGGGGCATGCATTTAGATGTGGGCAGACATTTTTTCAATATTGATTTTATTAAAAAATACATAGACTTACTTTCAATGTATAAAATCAATAATTTTCATTGGCATCTTACCGAAGATCAGGGCTGGCGAATAGAAATAAAGAAATACCCCAAGTTAACCCAGATTGCTGCATTTAGAAATGAGACTCTTATCGGACATTACAATGACCTGCCTCAAAAGTTTGATGGCAAAAGGTATGGTGGCTTTTATACGCAAGATGAAATTAAAGATGTAGTAAAGTATGCTACGGAAAGAAACATCAATATTATCCCGGAGATTGAAATGCCAGGGCATGCTCAAGCCGCAATCGCGGCCTATCCAGAGCTGGGTTGTACCGGAAGGCAATTGCAGGTCGCTACAAAATGGGGTGTCTTTGATGATGTATTTTGCCCTAATCAGCAGACTTTTCAGTTTTTGGAAGATGTGCTTTTGGAAGTGATGGCATTGTTTCCCTCTAAATATATTCACATAGGCGGGGATGAGTGTCCTAAAACCCAATGGATCAATAGCCCATTTTGCCAGGCATTGATAAAAAAAGAAGGACTAAAAGATGAGCATGGTCTGCAAAGTTATTTTATCCAGCGCATGGAAAAATTCATCAATAGCAAAGGCCGGCAAATTATTGGTTGGGACGAAATACTGGAAGGTGGATTGGCGCCAAATGCAACTGTGATGTCATGGAGAGGTATAGAAGGTGGTAAAGAAGCAGCAAAGCAAAAGCACAATGTAATCATGACACCTACGGATTATTGCTATTTTGATTATTACCAATCAAAGAGTGCAAAAGAACCATTGGCCATAGGAGGATTTTTGCCTTTACAAAAAGTGTATAGTTATGACCCCATACCCTCTACCCTTTCAAAGGAAGAAAGCATCTATATCATTGGCACGCAAGGCAATTTATGGACTGAATATTTAAGTAGCCCTGAGAAGGTGGAATATATGGTTTTGCCCAGAATGCAAGCTATGGCAGAGATTGGGTGGACCCTTATTGAAAACAAGTCTTATGAGGGTTTTGTCAAAAGGCTTAACCATCATTTTGACTTATGGAAAAAACTTGGCTATAACTATGCTGACAAATCAAAGGAACTGGTTATAAAAATCAATGCCGGTCAGGGCAACGGTGTATCTGTAGATCTTGCTACAAATGGATCGGCCCTACCTGTAAGGTATAGTATCAACGGCGCATTGAGCAATCAATCTCCCATTGCCAAAAACCCAATTAAAATAGAAAAGTCTTGCGAATTGCTGGCATCAACATTTGACAACAATTCCAGCAATGGTGTTGACACCATACAATTTACCTTACATAAAGCAGCTGGTAAAAAGATTACACTGGCTAAACTGCCTTCTGAAAAATATGCATCCAATGGGCCGGGTTCCCTTGTAAATGGGGTAAGTGGCTCGGCTACTAAATTTGGCAATGAATGGCTTGGATTTGAAGGTGAAGACATGGATGCACTGATTGACCTTGGAGAAATAATACCAATCGACGAAATAAAGACAAGGTTTTTTAATGGGCCGGGACAATGGATTTATCCGCCTAAAAGTGTATCTGTTTTTTTCTCGCAAGACAATAAAAATTTCAATGAAATGCCTGCTTTTTTAGTAAGGCCTTCGGATAATTCAGTAATTGATTTTTCTGTACCTGCAGCTAGTACAAAAGCGAGATACATAAAAATTAAAGCAGAGAATTACGGCATTATACCTGCCTCATTGCAAGGTGGTGGACATCCCGCCTGGTTAATGGTAGACGAGCTTTTTATAAATTGACTCTTGAATATTTTGCAACACAGTAAAAATATATTTTCTTAAACAAATGTATTATTCAATAAAAGATAAATAGTAATTATGTCAACAAAAACTGAATCTCCAAAAAGTGATTACCTCTATAAAATAACTATCATAGGTATTTTGTTTGCAGTAATGGGTTTTGTCACCTGGCTCAATGGTATATTGATTCCATTCTTAAAGAAGTCATGTGAGTTGACCGATATGCAGGCTTATTTTGTAACTACTGCGTTTTTTGCAGCATACTTTTTTCTTGCTATACCATCATCCTGGATACTCAGTAAGCTAGGCACAAAAAAAGGCATGAGTGTTGGATTGAGCATGATGTCAATAGGTTGTTTTACATTTGCTTCAGCAGGTGGCAGCCGCTCCTATTATTTATTTTTAATGAGTTTATTTATTATCGGGATGGGACTGGCACTGTTGCAGACCGCAGCCAATCCTTATGTGAGTTTGATTGGACCAATAGAGTCAGCCGCCAAGAGAATAAGCATAATGGGTATTTGCAACAAGTTTGCAGGTATGGCAGCAAATTTACTGTTTGGGTCTATTTTACTAAAAAATGCAGATGAATTGCAAAAACAAGTAGATGCCACAGCTGATCCACTGGTAAAAAATCAATTGCTTACAGACCTTGCTTCTCGGGTTGAGCTGCCTTATGTCGTGCTTGGCATTTTCCTTTTAGGGGTGGCAGTAGTAATTTATATGTCCTCTTTACCTGACATAAAAGAGCAGGCTGGTGATGATGAAAGTGGTGAGACCAGCCTTTCCAGAGATAAAAAAAGCATTTTTGAGTTTCCACATGTTTTATTAGGGGCCCTGGCAATATTTATGTATGTGGGTGCAGAAGTAATGGCCGGGGATGTGATTACTTTATATGGTAAAAATTTGGGATTTTCTGATGATACAAGTAAGTTTTTCTCTGTTTTTGGCATAGTAGGATTATTAATAGGTTATGTGGTCAGCATTATTCTTATTCCAAAGTATATAAAACAAGAAAAATGGCTTACCATTTCGGCATTGCTTGGTATAGTTTTAACTATAGCCACTTATTTAAGTACGGGTAAGCTGGCTGTTGGATTTTTAGCTGCTTCGGGCTTTTCCAATGCTGTTATGTGGCCGGCTTTATTTCCTCTTGGGATAAGGGATGTAGGTGGCAGGTTTTCGAATTTGGCAGCTGCGTTGTTGGTTATGGGCATTGTTGGGGGTGCTGTAATACCTCCTGTTTATGGGTGGATGTATAGTGCAGCAAGTCCTTTAGGGCTGGATTTTAGGTCTTCTTTTCTCATTGTCATGATGCTTTGCTATACCTATATACTTTGGTATGGCAAAATTGGGCATAAAGTAGGTTTTCCGAAGTAGATTGTTAATTAGTTGCTAATTTTTAATTTGAGGTATGGGTTTCTATAACAAATCAGCTATTTTTGTAGTTTGTTTTAAGTACATACCACATATTGGAAAAAGTAAAAAATTATAAAAATTATATTCTTCAGCTGATTTCTTTCGTTTTGGCGTTGGTCGCACTTAGAATGTTTTCTTATGTTTTACTTTGGAATGAAGCGAGATCTGGATTTCCTATTAATGATATTGTGCTTGATAATATCGGGCCATATGAAAATCATTTGTTGATTTTTATCCTTACTTATGGTTTATTATTGCTAGGGTTGTCTTTTAGCTTAAGAACAAAGGAAGGCTGGATCGCTACAAATTTCAGCGTGGTTGTATTTTTGCTTTTCAGGACCATCACATTAGCAATCTTGCCTCTAAATCCTCCGGAGCACATCATCCCTTTAGAAGATTTATTTTTGACTAGTACCTTTTACAGCAATAAAGTCTATGTAAGGGATTTGTTTTTTTCAGGACATACATGTGCTGTGTTTCTACTTTATTTTTTAATAGATAAGCCCATTATCAAGAAAGTTTTACTTTTTGGTGGCACATTATTGGGTACCTTATTGATTCTTCAGCATGTGCATTATACTATTGATGTAATAGTAGCACCATTGATTGCTTTTATGGTTTTTAAATGCGGTGAGTTTCTGCAAAAAAAATCAATGGCGATGGTTTGTGATGAGAATTTGAATGTGGCAGTAGACTAAAAATCTAAAATTACAATTTCGAATATATTTAGGGTCTGCTGAAAATCGCTAACATGCTGAATTTTCAAATTTTATATCAAAAATGTTTAATATTGGTGCTTGGAAAATAAAGCTATTACAATAAAAACCATGCATCACAATTTTCAAAATTTCATTTAGAAATTAAATTTTGAATTGCTAGCCAAATGACTTCACTATACTTATTATAGTATACCTGTTTTATTCTT
>JAYUTD010000227.1:0-5002 GCA_043755305.1 Saprospiraceae bacterium | reverse complement strand
CCAACGGGTACCCAAGCTATCTGGTAGATGCAGGTGGAGATTTGGTAATAGGAAATGCACCGGCAGATGCAGCTGGTTGGAAAATAGCAATGGAAAGTCCGCAAGACATTACCGATATACAAAACATATTGGTGCTGGCCAATCAATCCATAGCAACTTCAGGCTCAACCTACCAAAACTATATGTACAAAAATGAAACAGTATCCCATATTATTGACCCTCAAAATGGTAAGGGTGTAAGTGGCAGACAAAATATAACGGTTATAGCCAATAATGGTAGTGAAGCAGATTGGCTGGCAACAGCATGTTCAGTGCTAGGTTTTAAAAAATCAAAAAAATTGATTTCTAAAATGAAGGGCACAAGTCTGATTTGGGCAAACAATAACAAAATTAAAAAAACAGGAGCAACTGTAAGATTTTGCAAATAAATTATTAATTTTACTATAGATCTTTTATGAACCTAAAAATAAAAACATGTTCTGCTTTATTTATTCTAATAGGCAAATCGTTGATCCTTCCTGGGCAGGATACTTTTAAAAACTATACCCAAACCATACCAAACTCAATTCAAAAATTCAATATGGTTTCAGTAAAAGGAGGAAGTTTCCAAATTGGAAGTGATGATAGTGAAGTTTTAAAAGAAGAGGATGAAATACCTTCCAGAAAAATTGTTGTCTCCGATTTTTGGATAGCCGAGACAGAACTTACTTATGACTTATTCCAATTGTTTTTTGAAGAGCTAAAAGATCCGGAACCCAAGGTAGATGGCATTACAAGACCAAGTCCGCCTTACATTGATTTTACTTTGGGAATGGGCAAAACAGGGGGATATCCAGCCAATAGCATGCAGCAATATGGTGCCATAATGTTTTGCAAATGGCTGTACCAAAAGACTGGTGTATTTTATAGACTTCCAACAGAAGGAGAATGGGAGTATGCTGCAAAATTAAATCTAGATGAAAAAGCATTTAAAGATTCTACTCAAATACAAAGCTATGAATGGTTTTCAAATAATGCAGATAACAGATACCATAAAGTAGCCACAAAAAAACCCGGAAGACTAGGCCTTTATGATATGCTTGGCAATGTATCAGAGTGGACAATCGACCAATACGATAAAACTTATTTTTCAAAAATAAAGGATAGTACTTTAGACCCGGTTATACAAAAAATAAAACGTCACCCCACCACTGTGAGGGGCGGAAATTACAATACTCCTGCCTTCAGTTTAAGACCAAGCAACAGGACAATGTCAGACCCGGCGTGGAATCGACGTGATCCTCAGCTGCCTAAATCAAAATGGTGGAATGCCGATGCACCATTTGTTGGATTTAGGTTGGTAAGGCCGATAAAAAAGGTGACAGCAACTGAAATTGAAAACTTTTTTGATTCGTATTTGAAATAGCATTTGAAAATATTTTCCTTTCATTGTATATAATATTAGATATTGCTTACTTTTATAAAAAATTTAAAATAGCACGAAGACGAACTTTTATAAAACAATCAGCCATATTAAGCGGCGGTCTTTTACTAAAACCAAAACAATTTTTTAATAATAGTATAGATGATCAGATAAAAGTAGCCTTAATAGGCTGCGGCGGCAGAGGAACCGGTGCAGCCTTCCAGGCATTATCCACAAAGCATAATGTAAAATTGGTTGCAATGGCAGACGCCTTTAAAGACAGACTCGACTCATGTCACGCATACCTAATTTCTGATGAAGCGGAGGCTGCATTTGATGTAAAATCAAAAGTTCTTGTTTCTGAAGAAAATAAATTTGTAGGCTTTGATGCTTACAAGCATGCTATTAAGTTGGCCGATGTGGTAATATTGACAACACCTCCAGGATTCAGACCTTTGCATTTTGAAGAGGCCGTAAATGCAGGGAAACATATCTTTATGGAAAAACCTGTGGCCGTAGACCCAAGTGGTATACGAAAGGTCCTGGCAGCTGCAGCAGTCGCAAAACAAAAAAAATTGAATGTTGTAGTAGGGCTTCAAAGGCACTATCAAAAAAAATATCAGGAGCTCATGAAAAGACTGAAGGATGGTGCGATCGGTGATGTAGTATCGGCCTCAGCCTGGTGGAACAATGATGGCGTATGGGTCAATAAAAGAAAACCCGGGATGACTGAGATGGAATATCAGATGAGAAACTGGTATTACTTCAATTGGTTATGTGGAGATCACATATGCGAGCAACACATACACAACATAGATGTAATTAATTGGGCAAAAAATGCCTATCCAGTCAAAGCCAGAGGTACAGGTGGAAGGGAAGTAAGAAAGGGTCCTGATTATGGAGAAATATTTGACCATCATATAGTAGAATTTCAATATGAAGATGGCACTATACTAAACTCACAATGCAGACATATACCAGGCACATGGGCAAAAGTGGATGAGTTAGCCATAGGTACAAAGGGCAATATCAGATTTGATGAAGGTATCATTATGGACCATAAAGGCAATGTAACTTTTAAACACAATGCAACCAATGACCCAAACCCTTATCAAGTAGAGCACGATGAGTTATTTGATGCTGTAGCCAATAGCAACTATACATTTAACGATGCGGAGAATGGAGCTAAATCAACCATGACTGCCATTTTGGGAAGAATGGTAACCTATAGCGGACAGGAGCTTACCTGGGATTATGCGATGAATCATTCTTTGGATTTAAAGCCGGGCATCATGAATTGGGATGCAGAGATGCAATCAAAACCAAATGAAAAAGGTGAGTATGTTTATGCTATTCCCGGAGTCACTAAATACTAGTATAAAAAATAAGGGTTGCTTAAAAGCCAAATAAAATTACCGATGAAAATTTTCTTTACCAGCATTTTTGTTTCTTTATTTTTATTAAATGGGTATTGCATTACGTTACCTTCCATAATAAGCGACCACATGGTAATGCAACGCAATAGCGAAATTACCCTCTGGGGTTGGGGAAAAGCGCTTGAGCCATTGAAAATAATGGTTAGTTGGGACACTTCATTTCATTATGAAACAAAATTAAACAAACTGGGTCAATGGAATATAAAAATAAAAACTCCAGACAATGCCGGACCACATTCGATAACTTTTCAAGGTTTTAATACAATTGAAGTAAATGACATATTGTGTGGTGAAGTCTGGCTATGCAGTGGTCAAAGCAATATGGAGTGGTCTGCCAATATGAAAATTAATAATGGCAAAGAAGAAAAAGTGATGGCCAATTATCCTGACATAAGATTGTTTATTGTCCCCCATCATACTGCTGCATTTCCTCAGGATGATTGCAAAGGCCAATGGGTAAAGTGCAGTCCGGAAACGATGGCAAATTTCAGTGCAATTGGGTATTTTTTCGGAAGAGAATTGTACAAAAAAATAAATCAGCCTATAGGCTTGATCCAAAGTGCATGGGGCGGAACACCCGCAGAAGTGTGGCTCCCGGAAGATGCAATAAAGCAGGATTTTACTTTATCCATGGCTGCAAAGAGATTAAGAGATGAAGCATGGGCAGCCCAGCAGTTGGCAGTAAATTTCAATGGTATGATACAGCCCTTAATACCTTATAAAATTGCAGGAGCTTTGTGGTACCAGGGAGAAACCAATACCTCCAACGCAAATACTTATAGTCAATTATTAAGTACTTTAATCAAATCGTGGCGAGCAAAATGGGGTTTTGATTTTCCTTTTTATTTTGTACAAATTGCGCCTTTTAAAGGATATGGATCGGATAATAATTTCGGAGCAGAGGTACGCCATCAACAAGCCAAAGTAGTCGATATGGTGGACAATACTGAGATGATTGTGGTTTCAGACATTGGTGATTTAGAAGACATCCACCCCGGAAATAAAATGGATGTGGGAAAAAGGCTAGCACGTGTTGCGTTGAAAAATAACTACCACTTGATTTTGGACAATGTGGTGTGTCCAAGGTATAAAAGTCATGTAATATTAAATAATGAAGTACATATTACATTTCTAGGTGCCCCAAATGGCTTGGTCTCAAAAGGCGACCTGATTAAAGATTTTGAAATCAAAAACCAATATGGACACTGGGTTCAACCAAAAGGTGTGGAACTAATGGGTAATAAAGCTTTTCTAACAGTTAAGGAAGGTGACCAACCAATTGACATCAGATTTGCATTTTCAAATACTGCTAACCCGGGATTGTTTAATAATGAAGGGCTTCCAGCCTCTTGTTTCACTACGGAAAAATAAATAATTCAAGGTATATCTTACAACCTCGCCACTTGAATCAAAATATTGGCCCGTGCTCCAGCTCAAATAAAAATAGGTTAGCCCGATTTGCGGAACTAACCTATTGTTATTTTTTAAACCAGTGAGAAGATTCTAGTCTTGCTTCTTTAGCACCACCTTTTCTTCCACCTTTTGATCTATCCATGTCGTAGTTATGGTAAGTGACATCTCATTTTTTTCGCTTAGGATTCCTGTAAATATAGAAACTACTCCTGCTGCTCTGTCTTTGCCTCTTCCATCTATACCATTGTCTGTTGCCTGGATGTATAAAGCATAATTATTCCTTTCAGTGACATATGAGCCTGTAAGCCCACCTTTTTCATCTGTTGACAAAACCATAGTTACATCCTTTCCGTTAAACTTACCTTTCCAGGTACCAGTGATTTGTGAAAAAGAATTATTTAGGCAAAAGAAACAAATTAAAGTAAAAAAGAAAATTCTCATGTTTATATAATTAAAAATTAAAAAATAAATGCAAATATAAGTATAAATGTTTGCATTGTTAATGCCAATAATATCTTTGAAAGACGCAAATAATTGGAGAAAGTTACTTTAAACCTTAAGATTTAGAGAAATTATTCATGAGTTTTTCGGTGTAAAATTTGAAGTGTTCCTTGCATTAACTAAAAAAGAAAAATAGTTTGAGACCACCAAATTGCACAAAATATTAAAAGTATTCCACTTGGATTCCGCTACATATAATTTTGACTAATAATTCAATAATAATTTATTCAATTTAACAACTTAATTAAAA
>JAYUTD010000226.1:0-12787 GCA_043755305.1 Saprospiraceae bacterium | reverse complement strand
ATCGACCATGGAGGCAAAGACAGGATCTCTGAATACCTGCCATATGAAAACCCAAAATTTACCGAAAGCAAAGGCCAGTTGTACCTAGAATTTATGATGGAAGACCTTAAGCCATTTGTGGATAAAAATTTTAGGGTAAAAACAGAAAGAGAGCACACTGGTATTGGGGGAAGTAGCATGGGTGGCCTGATCAGTCTATATGCGGGATTCAATTACAGCGAAGTGTTTGGTAAACTCATGATTTTTAGTCCATCCATCTGGATTTCTGAGCAAGTGTATAAGCAAGCCCACTCTTTTAAAGCTGCCGGTGATATCGACATCTATCTTTATGGTGGAGGAAAAGAGATAGCTTCCCTAAAACCTTCAATGGGAAAATTGTCAAAAATACTAAGTCTCAATGACAATACCTCCCACAAAATAAATATTACAGAGAGCTATAATCCTGAAGGCATGCATCAGGAATACTTTTGGGGACAAGAATTCCCAAAGGCGATGAAATCACTTTTTGGTAAAAACAAATTAGACTAACCCATTGCTTTAAATAAAAAGAGTTTAAAAAAAACAAAATGAAAGTATCTCATACAAGTAAACCGATAAAAACCCATACCATTGTCCCATGCTATGAAGAAGATTTGAATGCTGCATTCATCGTTGAACATACCGGTTTTAAAAAGTTGACAGACTTTAAAGCTGACTGTGGAGAATTATACACATTGATGCATGCCGCAACAAATAAAAAAATAATCCTCCTTGGTTTAGGTAAAAAGGCGAAAAATGAAAATATTTCCCAATGTGTTCGAAAGGCTGTTTTTTTAAATTTAAAGTTGGATGGTGTACTTCTCATTCATGCTGACCATCTTGATTCTACTGCATTGGAACAGTTGGCTTATGGTGCCGAACTTGCATTTTACAATATCCACAAATTCAAAGAACCAACGGATGACAATAGAATATCAGCCGTGAAAATTTACACGCAAAACGCAGGAGCTTCTGTGGCAATCAATAAAAGCAAACTGCTTGCCACCAGCACCATGAATGCAATGGATCTTGTAAACTTACCTTCAAATATAAAAACGCCTTATTACATTGCCGATTATGCCATAAAAACTGGCAAAAAGTATGGATTTACGACCAAAGTCATAAGAGGAAATGACCTCGAGAAAAGCAAGCTGCACGCTGTCTATGCGGTAGGAAAAGCAAGCGAGAATCCTCCTGCTTTTATCATTATGGAATACAAGCCAAAAAATTCACGCAAGAAAGTAAAGACTTTTGGTTTGGTAGGTAAGGGCATAAGTTTTGACACAGGCGGTATATCTATAAAGCCATCCAACAATATGCATTATATGAAATGCGATATGGCGGGTGGTGCTACCGTAATAGCTATGATGGAGATTGCCGCACAAATGCAGTTTGAGCACCACATTGTGGGCATAGTACCTGTAGCAGAAAATACTTTGGGAGGCAATGCCTACAGGCCCGGGGATGTTTTGAAAACCTATAGTGGCAAGCACATTGAAGTAATAGATACCGATGCTGAAGGCCGATTGGTGCTGGCTGATGCCCTTTCTTATATGGTAAAAAATTATGCCGCAGATACGATTGTAGATTTAGCCACGCTTACCGGCAGTTGCGTAGCTACATTAGGCTATTTTGCTGCGGGCTTGTTTACAACCAATGATGCACTGGCAAAATCTATGTACGAGTCCGGCATAAGTTCGGGCGACAGAGTATGGCGATTGCCCATGTGGGATGAATACAAATCGTATATGAATAGCGAAATAGCCGATATTAAAAATTTGAGCAGTGTGCCGGTCGCCGGGGCAACTACTGCAGCAAAATTTTTAGAATTTTTCACAGATAAACACGAGCGATGGGTCCACCTGGATATTGCAGGCGTAAGTTTTACGGACAATGAGCTGTATAAGTCAAGAACAGCTACAGGATATGGCATCCGATTGCTCACAGATTTTATTTTAAAGCAATAAATTTTCAATAAGAGGCAATCCGATTTACAAGGACAAAGACCATGCATTTATTTTTCACAGATAAACTCCTGTAGTTGAAATTAAGTCCTTATATCCATATTATTCGACCGCTCAACCTGGTCATTGTCTTTTTTACACAATCGTTGCTATACCATTTAGTGGTGTTTCAGAATATCCGTTTTCCTACTTTAAATTTTAACCTCGCCCTGCTTTTATCGGGCTGCACTTCCATCATTGCCGCTTGTGGTTATATAATAAATGATTTTTTTGACAAGGAAATTGACTTTATCAATAAACCATCGACAACCTGGATAGGATCTTTTATTAGCAATAAATCAGCCATGGTTTACTATTGGGGACTTTTTTCCATCGGGTTGATGCTATCCTACTATATAGCTTATCGGACAGAAAATCTGCCACTTATGCCTATATACCCTTTGGCGCAATTCCTGCTTTATTTTTATGCAAAAAAATGGAAGCTGGCCGGCTTTATTGGCAACAACGTAGTGGCCCTGATGGCCTCATTTGTCTCCATTGTCATTATAGTTGCCGAGCGCAAATCGCTGATGCTACCGGAAAACAAATACAGTCTAATCCTAATAGCTGCCTTTGGGGCATTTGCCTATTTTGTCAATCTCATCAGAGAAATGGTAAAAGATATGGAAGATATGGAAGGCGACAAACTCAGGCAATCAAAGTCTTTGCCCATCCAATACGGAATAGAAAGAACAAAAGTTTTAATTTATTTCAACGGCGCAATTATGCTGGTTTTCATTTCCTTCTTTCTTTTGTTCTTTCCGCAAAAAGTTATTTCTATGTATTATGCTATAACTTTTGTATGTCTTCCTGTATGTTATTTGATGGTACGATTGTCAAAAGCGGCAGTAAAAGCCGATTTCACTTTAATAAGTAAATTCGTAAAAATGATAATGTTGTCCGGTTTGATTTACCTGATTCTTTTGTCACAAAATTGACTTTTTCCTGCTTAAACATGCTTATTTTTAGGCCTTAATTAAAAGAAATAATTTATATGAATTTACCAACTATATTGCTCGCTTCAAAATCTCCAAGAAGAAAAGAGTTGCTTGAAAACGCGGGATTCACTGTCACTGTGGTGCATGCTGACGTAGAGGAAGATTATCCTGAGTCCATCCCAATCGAGGATATCGCCGTTTTTTTAGCCAATAAGAAAGCGGCTCCATTTATTACCAGCATGGCAGAGAATACCATTCTTATTACGGCGGACAGTATCGTTGTGCTGGATAATATTGTATATGGTAAACCGACCTCTAAAGAGGATGCCATATTTACTTTAAAAAAATTAAGTGGCCAAGCCCATAAAGTCTACACCGGAGTTTGTTTGTACAATGGCTATAGGACTACCTCCTTTACGGAAGTTTCGGAGATAAAATTTGATGCTTTGACCGATGATGAAATAGAATATTACATAGAAAAATACCAACCATACGATAAAGCGGGATCCTATGGTATCCAGGATTGGATTGGCCATTGTAAAGTGGAATGGATAAAAGGTACTATTTCAAATATTATGGGTTTGCCAATGGCAAAGGTTTACAAAGAAATAAAAGCCTTGCAAGAAGAATAAAGCAAATAAAAAAGGCACCAGTATAATTAAATACTGATGCCTGTTAATCTATAAAAAAACGAAGTTATCTCTTTTCTTCTTTTTTGTTCTTTTCCGCTTTCATCTTGATTATTTCTTCCATCACCTTGCCTAGCTCCTCAGCAGGAAGGTCTTTGAACAAAATTTCTTTTTTGTCATCAAGAATAAACAATTTGGGGGTTGTAGGTATGTCTACAATCTGCCGGTATCTTTGGTATTGGTCGCCGGTATTGATCAGGGCTTCCATGCCTTTTTCTTTTACTCCCTCCCAACAGGTAGCCGCTTTATCGCCAGGCTTTGTACAAACGGAAATGGTGGTTAATCCTTTGTCCTTGAATTCAGCAGCATATTTAAGTATGTCTGGCATAGATTTTTTGCAATGGCCGCAATCAGGCGCCCAAAACACCAATAAAATATAGGGCGACTTGATATTGTGCAATACCACCGGAGCATTGTCTTCCTTATATGTCGTTATATTTGGAAAAATCTCACCGATAAGTATATTTCTTAGTTTATCCGCACCATCCAATATTTTTTTAAGGTTTTCCTCTTTTACCCAAGGTGCTTTTCCCTTTGCATAATAATTGTCGCTCATCCAAACAAACACTTTGTCCATGCCTATAATCTTGGAATTGGCGTAATCGGTCAAAAAGTGAGAAATAAAGTATTTTTCAGCATCAGGATTGTTTTCCAATTTTTTTAATACCTCCTTTACAGAGACAATGATGCTGTCCGGATTTTGGACGGTAAGTTTCTTTATGTAAAAATCTATTTTATTGTGTAAATATGGGGTCCTTATAAGGTCCTTGTAATTAAAATCCAGGTTATCAAAATAATGGCTCTTATAATACCTGTACCTTTTCATTTGGGTTTGTTCTTCCGGGCCATCAAATTCGGGTACGTCAATATCTATATTGGAATTTATCAAATGATAGATATAGCTGCCTTTGTTCATTTCCAGAAATTTACTTTGGTAGGCCTTTACCTCATCGTCCAATTTTTTCAATTTATCGTCTACTTCCTTAGTGTCTTTTTTGGCTTCCTTCCATTTTGTCAATGAATCTCTTAAAGGTGTGGCGATCTTTGATTTTTCTTTGATATAGTCCATGTATTCATAAAAGGCAATGTTTTCTTTAGCATTCTTGAATGTAAGGTGGGCCGTATCGGATTTTTTAAATTTAATGTCAAATTTTTGTTCTTTATCATTGACAATAAACTGGACAAAAGAATTGTCAGGTTTGAGTAAAGCAAGGTACATACCACCTTCCAGTTTTTCGTCTCCTTTAAAGATAAACTCGCCTTTTTTCTTGGTAAAAACGGTGTCTTTTACCAATTGCTTATCTCCATAATAATACCCTACTATAAGTGTGTCATTGTCATATTCATCTATTTTAAAATTGATTTGAAAAGCCTGACTGAAGGATTCAGTCAAAAATAGCAATGACGCAAATAACGGTAAAATGTATTTTCTCACTTGATGTATTTATTGTTTTTCGAAATTGAGACTCAAAATTAAGTAAAAAAGTTGCTGTTACATCGAACGTATCACAGTTTTTAATAATATTTTAACTAAAAATCAAACAGCCCAATTCCATTGGTGCCATTTTAGTTTCAACTCAAGGGGATATATGCCACATTATCACTTACTTGTCCTTTTTTTTGCGCATACTAGATTGATAATTAGTATTCGGGACCAACATCACAAACTAAGCTCAATAGCCGCCTTTTTTGGTCCGCTGACCGCTGCCTGGCCTTCCTTCATTTGATTTAGGCTTATTGTTTCTGTTGAATCCTGACTTTGTGCCTTTTTCTGGTTTTGGTCTGGATTTGCCAATTCGCTTTGCACTTATTGTCTTTTTCGATTTTGTATCTGAAGGTTTAAATGTTTTGGAAGGGACAGGCTTTTCATTCGCCTCAGCGGAAGATTCTTTTTCTCTGGTCAAAGGCTTTTTTGCAGCCGGCAAGTCTTTTTTTATACCGGACTTTGCCGGGGCCGATGGCTTCTTTTTCTTTTCTGATTTTTGTTTACTAAAGTCTTCCATGTCTTGTGGTTTTTTATAGGGAATGGTATGCCCGAATGTGGGCTTTATTTTTGTATGGCTATTCGCAATAATATCAGACGAGGATTCCTGGGTAAGCAAATCTATGTCTTCCATTTCTTTCTCTGTAAGGTCTCGCCATTCCCCTAAAGGCAGTCCTTTTAATGTAATGTTCATTATGCGTACTCTTTCCAATTTGAGTACTTCGTAGCCAAAATATTCGCACATTCTTCTAATCTGTCGATTGAGGCCTTGTATGAGCACTATTCTAAATGATTTGACTCCTTCCTTTGTCACCATGCATTTTTTTGTGTACGTACCCATTATCGGTACGCCATTGGCCATGCCATTTATCATTGCATCTGTAACTGGTTTGTCCACTGTGACAATATATTCTTTTTCATGGTTGTTGCCAGCCCTAAGTATTTTATTTACAATATCCCCATTGTTGGTCAAAAAAATTAGGCCTTGCGAGTCTTTGTCTAACCTCCCAATAGGGAATATTCTGGCAGGATGGTTTACAAATTTTACAATATTGTCTTTTACACTTTCAGAAGTGGAAACGATGCCTACCGGCTTATTTAAAGCTATAAAAATAATTTCTTCCGCCTTTCTCGGCTTTATAAGCCTTCCATTGAGCCTTACTTTGTCGCCCGGGTATACCTGGTCTCCTTTTTGGCCAATCTCTCTATTGATCGTAATAAGACCTTGCTCAATAAGTTTGTCTGCTTCTCTTCGCGAACAGATGCCACTCTCACTGATGAATTTGTTCAGCCACATTACTTCACTCTCCACTATACGCTGTTTTTTATTAATTTATGGTTTATCCATCACACTATAGGGCTCTTTTATTGACTCGCATTTTGTTGTTGAATAAATTGCTCACAATAACAATGCAAAACTACTTCTTACCCGCGAGCAGATAAAGCACTGCCATTCGGATCGCTACGCCATTCTCTACCTGATCGAGAATGATAGAATGTGCAGAATCCGCAGCGTCGCTGGTGATTTCCACGCCTCTATTGATAGGACCCGGATGCATGATGATTATTTTCTTATTTATCCTATCCAATAAGTCTTTATTTATACCATAGTATAGGGCATACTCTCTGAGTGATGGGATAAATCTTGTGTCTTGTCTTTCGAGTTGTATCCTCAATACATTGGCTACATCACACCATTTCAACGCCTCATAAATATTGTACTCTACTTCTACTCCGAGAGAGGCAATATGTTTTGGTATTAGCGTAGGAGGACCACAAACTTTGACATTGGCACCTAATTTTTTTAAACAAAATATATTGGACAATGCTACTCTGCTATGCAATATATCGCCTACTATAAGTATGTTTTTGCCTTCAAGATTGCCTATGGCTTCCTCCATAGAAAATGCATCGAGCAATGCCTGGGTTGGGTGCTCATGGGTGCCATCACCAGCATTGATGATATTGGCGTCAATATGGTTGGACAGGAAAACATGGGCGCCAGGGGCAGGATGTCGCATCACTACCATATCCACCTTCATAGACAAGATATTGTTGACTGTGTCAAGCAAGGTCTCGCCTTTGGATACAGAGGAGGAAGATGCAGTAAAATTAAGGGTATCTGCTGATAGTCTTTTTTCAGCTAACTCAAACGATATTCTGGTTCGGGTTGAATTTTCAAAAAACAGATTGACTATTGTCACATCACGCAAAGAAGGTACTTTTTTAATCGGTCGGTTGATGACTTCTTTAAAATCTGCAGCTGCTTTAAAGATAAGGTAGATATCCTCTTTGGTTATTTGTTTTATCCCTAATAAATGCTTGGTACTTAATTGCGACAATGAACTCACGCTTCTGTATTTTTACCCGACAACAATAATATTTTATTTTGGCCATGTATATGCTCCCACTCCACCTTTACATACGTATCATCCAGGCTGTCTACCGTAATGCCTACATAATCTGCTTTGATAGGAAAATGCCTGTTGAACCGTCTGTCCACCAAACACAAATATTCGATACGACTCGCCCGGCCAAAATCCTGGATGGCCGACATCGCTGCATGCACTGTCCTTCCGGAATACAATACATCGTCAATGAGGACTACTTTTTTTCCTTCTACCAAAAAATCGATATCTGTACTAGAAGCCTTTAGCGGTTTCTCTCTATGCCTGAAATCATCTCTGTAAAAAGTAATGTCCAATTTTCCATATAAGGGAAGCATCTTTTTATTGAGTTTTTTGAGCCGCTCCATCATGAAGTCTGAAAGCTGCACACCCCGATCTTGAATCCCTATGATGCATGTATTGGAAAAATCACCGTGTTTTTCTATGAGTTGATGGCAAAGCCTGTCGACAGTCAGTAGAAACCTTTCTTTATTGAGTAATAATCGCGGTGATTCCATAATTGAAGACAAAAGTAAAGAAAATGTGGGGAATAAACAAACTGTTAAACATCCAAACTTTCAGATTACTATTTGAAATAATTAAATTGAGTATTTCTTCTTTGCTTGAGAAGTCAAAAAAGTATAATTTAATCTATGTTTAACCCAGAATTTGCAATTCAAACGAAAACATAGTTCCATGCTTTGTCTATATCATTTTTATTTTGAAATGGATTGCCTATTTTGAATTATTAGAATTGTATTCAAAAATTCCACATGGAACTTTTTCGAAAAAACTATTTGGGAAGATAAAATTGCTATTTTGAGCTTTGATAATTCATAACATTTATTAGGGATAGAGAATCAATTAGTTTTTTAATGCTTGCTCAACTTCTTTTGCCATATCTCGTCCTTCAAAATATGCTTTAACCCTTTCGTATTTTTCTTTGAAAATAATTTTACCACTGTATTTTTTAGTTAACTCATCACTGAGTTTTGCTGTAGGTTTGTTTGATTTTTTTGTTACTGTTGTTTTCATCTTAACCCTTTTTACTTATTAAAAAAAATTGATAATCTTTTCCTTTTTTGAAACGTTCGGTTTTTCCGTTAAGTTCCCCTAGCAATACAAACTCTTGCTCTATTAGTTCAAGAAACGATGTCAAATACCTTCTATAAAGTCTCGTTCTTGAGTGAGTGCTGCCTTCTGCGATTACAATTGTACCAGTATGGTGTTCAAAAAATATATATAAAGTTGATGCAACGGTTGCAAGAACTTTTTCTACATCATGGTTGTTTGTTCTAATAAAATCATCAAAATCCAAACTATTTTCTATGCTATCTCCAAAAGCTAAGTTGTAAAATTTTCCTTTAATGTGCTGGTATTCTATGATCTTAAGAATATTTCCTCTTGGTCCATCACTGTAAAATTCAAATGCTAAGTTATTTTTATCTACTTCAAGCTTATATGCATTCTTAATCATTGGTACTTTTTTAAATCTTACAAGTAGGGTTACTAAACTCAAAAATAATGATTCAAAATGATAAATAGAATATCTATTTTATTATTTTCTCTCTTTAAATCGAGAATTTGTTCATAAAAAAATTATCATAATAAACCACAAGTTTTCTTATTAAGACTTAACCTTAAGAAAATCCCTATGCTGAAGAAGTTTAAGTGTAATTCATACTACAAGTTTTCACTTTATTGCTTTCTCTGAAATCAATCTTCTCAAACCACTTACATTTTGATTGTCAAAGCATTAGCAACCTGATATCAATATAAATCCAAAAACTGTTTTGAAAAATTAGTTATTTATATTATCTTTGCCCCACATTTTACACGGTGGTTGTAGCTCAGCTGGTTAGAGTATTGGTTTGTGGTGCCGAGGGTCGTGGGTTCGAGCCCCATCAGCCACCCTTAAAAGAAAGCCGAAACAATAGTTTCGGCTTTGCTTTTTAAAGTGAAATGGTTTATTATTTTTTTCTCTGGGGTGTCAGCAAAATTAGCTGGCTGAGATTATACCCATCGAACCTGGTCAGGTCATACTGGCGAGGGAGCAGATCAAAGCTCATCTTTGGATTAATTGCCTTCAGTATATTTTTTTAATCCTATTAAAAATTTATTTCATGAGGTTATTTTTCTTTGCACTTTTCACTTCGTTAAGTACTCTTTCCTTCTGCCAATTTACCCTATCCGGCATAGTCAAAAATGAAGAAGGAGACAAGCTTGAATACGCAGTAGTCTATATTGAAGGTAGCAAAAAAAGTACTACAACCGAACGCGGAGGTGCTTACTCTATTGAGGACATAAGCCCCGGCAAGTATACATTGACCTGTACTTTTTTGGGATACACTACGCTAAAAAAAGAAATACAGGTAAGCACCCATATGCAGGTAGACTTTACCATGGTAGGTCAATTGTACAACCTACCTCTAGTGGAGATAAAATCAAATGTCAATAAGCTTACTTCTTTTCCGGCAACAAGTGATATCTCCAAAGAAGCCTTGCGAAAAGACAATCTTGGCCAGGATGTACCAATCTTACTGCAATGGCTGCCTTCTGTCACCACGACATCGGATGCAGGTGCAGGCATAGGTTATACAGCCATGCGCATAAGAGGAGTGGATCAATCGCGGATCAACGTGACCATCAATGACGTACCGCTCAATGACAGTGAATCACAAGGGGTATTTTGGGTAGATTTGCCAGATTTTGCAAGCTCTACAGAAAGTATAAAAATACAACGCGGCGTGGGTCCTTCGACCAATGGAGCAGGTGCCTACGGAGGTACCATTGGCCTCAATTCATTTGGCCTCTCTGTCAATCCTTATGCCGAAGTCAATGCTTCTCTGGGTAGTTTCAATACTTCAAAATTAGGTGTGACGCTCAATAGTGGATTGATGAACAATCAGTATAATGTTGAAGCCAGGTATTCTGTCATAAAGTCTGACGGCTACATCGACAGAGCTGCTTCCGACCTGAGTTCGTGGTATATAGAAGCTGCCAAAGTCAATTCCAAATCATCCCTGAGATTTCTGGCTTACTCGGGTAAGGAACGCACTTACCAATCGTGGAATGGTGCGCCGGAAGCCCTCGTCAATGGCGACAAGTCAGCATTGTCGACCCACTACCAAAACAATTTGGGCAGCCTTTACCAAAACACTGCGGATTCGATCAACCTTTTCCAAAGCGATCGAAAATACAATGCCTATTTGTACGAAAATCAAGTGGATCAATATACACAAACGCATACACAGCTTCATTGGGCAAGAACATTGTCTAACAAGATTACTGCAAAAGTAAGCCTCCATTATACAAGAGGGCTGGGTTACTTTGAGCAATTTAGATACAATGATGCCCTGGCCAATTATTCCATTGATCCAATCCTTGTGGCCAATGATACCATCACAAATTCTAATCTCGTCCGACGCAGGTGGCTTGACAATCATTTTTACGGTACTATTGCAAAAATAGAATACAGACAAAATCCAAGCAATCTATGGTCCATTGGTGGTGGATACAATAAGTACAATGGCAGCAATTACGGTACTCTTGTAAATATTGAAAAAGCACCAACCATCAACATTCGTGAATTTTATTACAATAATAAAGGCAAGAAATCAGATGGCAATGTATACCTGAGGTATGAGGCTGCTTTGACCAATAAAATCAGCCTTAGCGGAGATGTACAATACAGAAATGTACGGTATACGGTAAATGGTATTGACAATGACTTAAGGCCTGTCTCCGTTGCTAAACAGTACAATTTTTTCAACCCAAAATTTGCTTTTAATTATGCGTTGACCACGACACAAAAACTTACTGCATCCTTTGCAGTGGCCAATAGAGAACCCGACCGCAGTGACTTTCTTGACAATCCCAAAAACAGCGTACCGCTCCATGAAAGCTTATACGATACTGAATTGGGATATACAATAAAGAAAGACAAAATCCAATTTGAAGCGAATGCCTATTGGATGAACTATAAAGACCAACTGGTCATTTCCGGTGAACTCAATAATGTGGGTAGCAACCTTAGGGTCAACACCCCTAAAAGTTACAGACTAGGGCTTGAATTATCGATGCAGACCGCCCTTACCCAAAAATTTCACTGGCAGGTGAATGGTACATTTAGCCAAAACAAGATCAATCGTTTTTCAGAAGTATTGTACGATTACACCAATGAAGTAGTAGATACAATAGTAAATCAATACCAAAATGTAGATATATCTTTTTCTCCCGGCATTGTACTGGCCAATATCTTTACTTATCAGATTGTACCATCAATAGAGGTAGCGTTGTCTACAAAATTTATCAGCAAACAGTATATGGACAATACCATGAATGACCAGCGCAGCCTTCCTTCGTACACGTATACCAATTTACGGCTTGGCTATACACCGAAATTAAAATTTGCCAAGAAAGTAATGCTGAGTATGCAAATCAATAATTTATTCAATACACTATACAGCAGCAATGGGTATAGCTACTCTTACAAGTACGGTTCATTGGTCACAGAAAATTTTCTCTATCCGCAGGCTGGCTTGAATGTTATGGCCGGGCTTACGATGAAGCTGTAATGTAAGTTTTCATTGTAGTGAATGCTAGAAAAAGGGTATAAACAATAAAATTTGGCAATTGCCCCCATTTCAATACATTGTCTGTGTATTGTATTCACTTATACGGTGAAAACCGAATTGGTTCTGTCTTTGTCCTTCCCAAAAAACATAAAATTTGGAATTTCACGAATACAATTTGGAATTCACCAATTATTATTCGGTTATTTCATTTTTTCCCTATCTTTACAAAAATATCAAACATCATGTACAGATTTATATTATACCTCACAACAATAATGGTAATATCTTGCACCAATAAAGAAAAAAATATGACTGAATCAGCAACGGCAACTATCAGCGAAATGGAAACCAAAGCATCTACCACTCCAGCCCCAGTGGCAAAAGTAATAGAAAACAAATTAGAAAAACATGGCGACATCCGCATAGACAATTATTACTGGATGAAGTTGTCAGACGAGCAAAAAAATGCCAAACAGCCTGACCAGCAAACCAAAGATGTGCTCGACTACCTCAATGCAGAAAATGCCTATAGAGAAAACATCATGGGCCACACCAAAGCTTTTCAAGATTCATTGTATAAGGAAATCATAGGTCGTATCAAGCAAACAGATATGTCGGTGCCTTATAAATACCATGGTTACTACTACATTACCCGTTTTGAAGAAGGCCAGGACTATGCTATAAAGTCAAGA
>JAYUTD010000225.1:0-5025 GCA_043755305.1 Saprospiraceae bacterium | reverse complement strand
GTCATTATGTGGGATGTATTGAGCAAGGATTATGATGGTTCCGTCGACGAAACTGCTTGTTATCATAATGTTATAGACCATGTAAAAGCAGGCTCCATCATTGTGATGCATGATAGCCTCAAGGCAGAATGCAATTTAAGGGCATGTTTAGAAATTATAATAGATTACTTATTGGATAAAGGCTTTCATTTTCAAAAAATAGAGAACAATATTGAGGTACCAGAAACGTTTTAAGGATTACTTGATAATTATAGCGATTAAATATTTTTTAATATCTTTAAATAGTATATCTGAAACAAATTTTACATTTGTAAAATTTTCAAAAAAGAGTCCATGCATTTACATAAGAAGTTGTTATTTTTCATACTATTAACCAATACGGTCATTTATGGGCAAAAAGGTTATGAACTAGGTGCGTGGTTAGGTACTTCAACGTATTATGGAGACCTTAATACAACATTGGTACCAAGGAAACCCGGATTGGCGGGCGGTTTTTGTGCAAGAAGAAATTTCAATACAAGAATTTCCGCAAAGACTTCATTGTCATTTGCAAGAATCGGCGGTGACGATGCAATAAGCTCAAATAATTTTCAACTAGCAAGAAATCTTAGTTTCAGAAGCAATATCTTTGATTGGACCAATTCATTGGAATTCAATTTTTATGAGTACGAACATGGCTCAAAACAATCTTATTATACTCCTTATCTATTGGCAGGCTTTTCGATCTTTAGCTACAATCCAAAAGCAAAACTGAATGATACCTGGCATGAACTTAGACCATTGGGAACAGAAGGTCAAGATTTAGGCAGTGAATATGGGAGAATCAGCGGAGCATTAACAATAGGAGCTGGTTTCAAATGGGATTACAATCGTGATGTGAGTTTCAATATTGAATTTTCGACAAGAAAATTATTTACCGACTACGTAGACGATGTAAGCACAGTATATGCAGATAACAATTCTATCAAGTCAAGAAGAGGTAATATTGCAGCTGCTTTGGCTGACAGGTCACTGAAAGAAGGCATTGGGATAGCCGGCAGACAACGCGGCAACAGTAGAGACAATGACACCTATTTGTTTTTTGGGTTTGCAGTTATGCAATATTTTGGTGGAATAGAATGTCCAAAAATTTCCGAAATAAAATAGGTTTATTTGTCTTCGATCAATCTGGCAAATATTGGAAAATTTGCCGTACCATAATGAGAATATGCTTTTTTAGAAGGAAAGGCAACCCCATTATAACTTTCAAGAAAATCACTTACTACAGATTTCATTTTTTCATAGTCGATATTTTTAGAATTTGGTTTAGGGTAAAAAGCCAGGTGTTTAATTTTACCATTGACATCCCAAAATACATTTATCCAAATTTTTACTCCTTTAAGATCAAAATGACGTTTTTCGGAATATTGCTCTAATGAGGTCAGTATGCTGGTCCATTGGTTGAAAGCCTTATCCATGGAGTTGTTATGGATATTGAGCAAAACTTCACTATGTTTTATGATAAGTTGATCATATTCTGTTTGGTATTCTCCAATAAAAAAGACTTGAGGAAGACTGTTGCCTGAAGTTTGGCCAAACAAAGAACTTGTATACAAACACATACCAATAATCATGGTAAGCAAGACCACTTTTAAAAAATTCTCAACTCCTTTTTTCATCTATTTATTTATAAGCATATAAAAATTCAATATATTGTTAAAACTAACACATTTAATTTATAATCCTATTTTTAGTAAGATCATGCAATTTTTATATTAGTGATTCAAAGATAATGTTTATACAATGAATTTTACAATACATAAGATATAAAGTTTTATGTGTAAGTAAAATAAAATCAATCCCAAGCCCTGCAAGCGTTGAAGTGCTGGTAAACAAAATAATATTCTGTCTTTTTACAAGGCCAATAATTATCATTTTTTGGCTAATAACCTTATCTTTGTTACTTGATGATCAAGCCATTGTTTGTGTGATAATTTAATTGAATCTTGTATAAATCAATAAAAAAAGTTGATTTTAACAAATTGAAGTTACAATGCGCCTTAAATTAAGTAATAAGATATAAAAAATGAAGTGTTCTCTTAACTGGTTAAAAAAATATATAGAATTATCTGCTACAGAAGAAGAGATAGCTGAAATGCTCACGACCATAGGACTTGAAGTGGAAGGCATGGAAGCAGTGGAAAGCGTAAAGGGCAGTTTAGAAGGTGTCGTTGTTGGTAAAATAATGGAATGTTTTAAACATCCAGACGCTGACAAACTTGCTGTGACAAAAGTGGATATTGGACTCGATGAGCCTTTGCAGATAGTTTGTGGAGCACCAAATGTTGCCGTAGGTCAGATTGTATTGGTAGCTACAGTAGGATGTACTTTATATCCTACTGGAAATGAACCTTTAAAAATTAGTAAAGCAAAAATTAGAGGAATTGAATCTAATGGTATGATTTGTGCTTTGGATGAATTGGGCATGGGGTCAGATCATTCAGGTATAATGGTCTTACCAGAAAATATTGAAATAGGTACCAGTGGAGCCGAATTTTTTGAAGTTTACAAAGACACTATTTTTGAAATAGGGCTTACCCCAAATCGCTCAGATGCTACCTGCCATTTAGGCATAGCCAGAGATTTATTTGCTTATGCAAAGATTAATAAAGACAACTCTGCAATTTTTAAAGAACCCAGCGCACAAGAATTCATTCATAAGCAAAATACATTTGAAGTTAAAGTTAATCTCCATAGACCTGATTTATGTCCAAGGTATGTCGGAGTTACTATCACAGGAGTACAAGTAAAAGAATCTCCCATGTGGTTGAAAAATCAGCTTTCAGTACTTGGGATTAAGTCAATTAATAATATTGTTGATTGCACCAATTTTATTTTACATGAATTGGGGCAACCCCTTCATGCTTTTGATGCGGATGAAATAGAGGGCAGAACCATCAATATTGATACCTTGCCTAAAGGACATAAATTCAAGGCACTTGATGCCCGAGAATTCGAACTTACCGGCGAAGAGTTAATGATATGCAATGGTATAGGGCAAGGAATGTGTATTGGTGGGGTGTACGGTGGATATGATTCCGGAGTAAAAGATAAAACAACAAACATATTTCTTGAAGCAGCGCATTTTACAGCATCAACAATAAGGCGTACCTCTATGTACCACAACCTTAGGACAGATGCTGCAAAAGTATTTGAAAAAGGCAGTGACCCTAATATTTGCGAGTTTGCCTTAAAGAGAGCTACAGCAATGATTGTGGAAATGGCTGGTGGGATAGTAAGTTCAGGGATAGTAGATATCTATCCAAAAGAAATCAAAAAACAGGAAATTCATGTGAGGTATCAGCATATCAATACGCTGCTTGGTGTCGAGATATCCAGAGACAAAGTACATGATATACTCAACGCCCTTGGCATGCAGATTCAGCCTGTAGATGATTTTGGTCTTATAGTATTCGTACCCACTAATAAAAGTGAAGTATTAAGAGAAATTGATGTTATTGAAGAGATATTAAGAATTTATGGTTTCAATATGGTGAATACTTCATCAAGATTAAATTCGAATATATCTTATGCTGCAAATCCAAATAAATTTGAAATTACAAATACTCTTGCAAATTTCCTCGCTTATAATGGATTAAATGAAATGATGGGATTGTCGCTAATTGACTCAAAATTATGCATAGAGACATTTGGTTATAAAGAGGAGGATTTGGTATTTATCAATAATACCTCAAATGTTGGACTTGATGCGATGAGGCCATCTATGCTAATAAGTGGTTTATTGTCTGTACAGCATAATTTAAACAGGCAACAGCAATCTCTCAAGTTGTTTGAAATTGGTAAGTCGTATCTTGTAAATGAAAACAATTATTTAGAAACTGAAAAACTAACCATTTTTTTAACCGGACTCGTTTCAGAAATAAACTGGTCTAATCCTAGGCCTAAAACAAATGATTTTTATGCTATAAAACAATTGTGCGACCAGTTGTTAAATAAATTAGGGGTTAGTAAATATGGAGTAACAGAGAAAGAGGAAAGCTATTATAACTATGGATTGGCATATAGCTTTGACAACGATACACTAGTTAGCTTTGGAGAAGTTAGTGATGTAGTATTGAGAAAAATGGGAATTAAACAATCGGTATGTTATGCAGAATTTGATCTTTCAGCATTGGTTAAAAGCCAGGCCAACAAGAAAAATTATGTAAAAGAAATATCTAAGTATCCTGCGGTAAAAAGAGATTTAGCAATAGTCGTTGATAAGCATGTAACCTTCAATAGAATTGAGCAATCCATTCAAAAAACAAAACAAAGATATTTGACAGGAGTCGGTTTGTTTGATATTTATACAAATGAAGCCGCATTAGGCAAGGACAAAAAATCATACGCCTTAAATTTTACATTTGAAAATTTAGAAAAAACTTTGACGGACAAGGAGATTGAAGAAACTATGGCTAATATCATAAATGTATGTGAGACAGAGTTGGGGGGAATTATTAGAAAACAATAAAATTCAATCAAAAAGTGAAAGGAATTATTTTAGCCGGGGGTTTAGGCACTAGATTGTATCCACTTACATTGGCTATGAGTAAGCAGATGATGCCGGTGTATGACAAGCCTATGATTTATTACCCACTTTCAACTATGATGAGTGCCGGAATCAATGAAATACTTATTATATCAACACCTACTGATTTACCAAATTTTGAGCATTTGTTGAAAGATGGCAGCGAAATAGGATGTAAAATTTCATATATTCCACAGTACGAGCCAAATGGTCTTGCACAAGCTTTTGTATTGGGATCAGAATTTATTGGCTCTGACAGCGTTTCACTAATACTAGGTGACAATATTTTTTATGGAAACGGATTATCAGAGCTGCTGCAAGCATCTAATTCACCAAAGGGAGGTATTGTATTTGCGTATCAGGTAGCTGATCCTGAAAGGTATGGTGTAGTGGAGTTTGACCAAAATTTTAAAGCTTTAAGCATAGAAGAAAAACCTGAGCACCCTAAATCTAATTTT
>JAYUTD010000224.1:0-12838 GCA_043755305.1 Saprospiraceae bacterium | reverse complement strand
GAGTATCAATCCTTGTATACAACTTACCCCAAATCAAACCCTTGATGAAACAAGTAAAATTTCAATGCAATTGGTCACAAGACTACCACAACTTGATTATCAGTTTGACAATAGCGTATTGACACCCATTGTGCCGGGAAGCAGTACCATCAATATTAAAGCGCCGGCAGGTAACCATGTAGTGAATTTTTCTACTACAGATAAAGCAGGAAACAAAGGCAGTTGTGTGGTAAAAGTGGAAGTAAAGGACACCATTGCTCCTATAGCAAAGTGTAAAAATTTTGCTGCCAAAATTCACCCTTCCGGCTTGGTGGATTTTGTAGTTTTACCCGACAGTATAAATAATGGAAGTACTGACAATTGCAGTATTGATAGCATATGGACTGCAGACAATGTATTTAATTGCAGCGACATCGGCACAGAAAAAAACATTACTCTATTTGTTAAAGACAAGTATGAGAATATTAGTCAATGTAATGCAAGGATTAAAGTGGAGTCGGTAGTGCTAAAACCTTCATTTACCTCAGGTTTATGTGATGGCGATACATTAAAACTGTTTTCCAATGTGCCACCGCCTGTCGATGACAATGCGCTTGCCTATGAATGGTACAAAGACAATGTATTGGTATCAAATAGCCAAAACCCCGTCTTTCCTGGCACAAATGCAACTTTCAATGGTCTGTATAAAGTAATTGTGAAAGGTTTTAACAACTGCAGCTCAGAAGGCTTGATGACTATTAATATCAAACCCTTGTCCACTCCGGTGTTGACTTCAATACAAGACAGTTACTGCGATGATGAAGAAATTTTGCTAAAAACAGATATCTTTTCCGGCAATGTAAAATATGAATGGTATGAAGGATTTCCTCCGAATGGAGTCTTAATCGGCAATACCGCTGTCGCAGAATTTAGGATAACAGCTACTGCCAGCACACATAATTATTATGTAATAGGTCGAAGCCCGGAATGTGTGTCTAATCCTTCTTTGACAAAACGCATTTTTGTTTATAAAAAGCCAGCGATCAATTTGCTGTCTTACTTTCTCAATATTTGCGAAGGCAATGATATCTTACTTGGCACTACTACATCAGGGGCCAATTTTGAATATACCTGGAAAGGACCTGCTTTTGAAAGCAAACTTCAAAATCCCCTTCCAATAAAAAATGCCCAAAATATAAACCAGGGCAAATACCAGCTTGTAATCAATATTAAGGAATGTCAGTCCGATACGGCATCCACAAATGTTGTAGTATTACCAAAACCATCAAAGCCCCTGCTGGCTGGAGAAAGTACATATTGTGAAGGCTCTACTTTTTCTATTGTCGTTAAAAACATACCCCTCCAGGAAAAATATATTTGGATCAAAGATGGTGTGCGTTATACTGTAACCCAAGACAATTCATTGGAGATACTCAATGTACCCACGAGTGCTTCTGGTGAGTGGCAGGTAGTAGTAGAATCTAACGGTTGTAGTTCAGATACCTCAGATATAAAAATAATTGACATTGACAACCTCGCATTGGTAGGAGCCAGCAATAACGGCCCATTGTGCGAAGGAGACACTATAATACTGGATGCAACCTTTGTCCCAAATGCAACTTATAGGTGGAGTGGGGTTGGCGCTTTTTCTGCAATAGGTCAATCTGTAAAAACACTTGCAAAATCGGGTGAGTACTTTGTAACGATTACAACGACTACAGGGTGTAATAATATTGCATCGACGGTTGTTGAAGTCAACCAGTCACCTATTATCACTGCATTAAGCAACAATAGCACCCCATGTGTGGACGGTAAATCTGATATTACGTTCTTTCCAAGTGTCATACCTCAAGGAAATTTTACCTATAAGTGGACATCCTCAAATCCAAATTTTACATCCTCCGCAGTAAATCCAAAAATCAGTAATGTTACAGAGCAAAACAATGGCTTATATATATTGACAGTGATCAATAAAAATTGCTCTTCTCAAGCAGATACTTCGATTGTTGATGTGCGTTTGATACCATCAAAGGCTGCCTTTCAAATGCCTGTTAGCATTTGTGAAGGGGACACATTAAAAATATCTTCCAACGCTGTAGCGGATAGTTTTTACTGGCATACACCTTTAGGGATATTTACTACTGCAAATGGTCAGCTTAGTATCCCAAATTGTAAAAAATCCAATCAAGGCAATTACCATTTGATTATAAAGCGTGGAAGATGTGAATCTACAGATTTCAATGTTGCTTTTCTTGAAATAAAGGATAAGCCCTTACCTGTTGCTATTATCGGCAAAGACGTAATCTGTTATGGCGAGACGATACAATTATCGATTAACAATGGATCTGTTTCAAGTGCAATTTGGACTGCGCCCAATGGAGACAAAATACCGGGGCTTACCTTACCCATAACCAACGCTACCCAGGCCAATAGCGGCCAGTATAAAGTAGTAGGCTTGGTCAACGGTTGTGCCTCCGATGCATCCAACCCTTTTGTCTTGAAGGTAAAAGATAAAATAGATTTACCCCAATTGCTAAACAATAAAATTGAAATTTGCAGCAATGAAAACCAGCCTTTTGAAGCATGTCTCGTTTCAGTAGCGAGCGACATCAATTATGTATGGACCAATGCAGACAATAATAAAGTGCTTGCCAGCAGCAATGCAGATTGTGTAACCTTTAGCACCAATGATTTTGTTAATGGTCCAAACTATGTGGAGATCAAAGCGCAAAAAGATGGCTGTGAATCATTGACATCGAGTCAATTGCAAATTGATAAAAATATAGCTCCAAACATAATAGCAAAGGCCAATATTGATGAAGTGACGGCTTGTACTACTGATGAAATTATAGAATTGAGCGCCGACCAAAAGGAGCCGGTTGTAAAGGTAAAATGGACTTCTTTGTCGCCTAACATATCTATATTTTCACCGGAATCGGAGAAGACAGTGGTTCAGAATTTTCAAAAAGGACTAAATTTGGTTTTATTGTCCTATAGTAAAGATGGATGCAATAATTTCAGTACAGATACGGTCAAAATTTTAATATTTGATGGTCCAAAAGCGAATGATGATATTGTAGAAGTAACTTTCAATGAGAATAAAGAATTTAATGTATTAACCAATGATACTTTAGGACGTATTTATGACATCAAAATTGAAGAACCAAAATATGGAAACCTAAATGGCTCAAATGGCAACTATGTGTTTGAGCCTCAAACCGGATTTGCCGGCGATATCAATATTAAGTATACACTCTGCATCAAAGGTTGTGCAAATTTATGTGATGAAGCCAATGTGCTTCTTAAAATAGGCAATAATATAACTTGTGTAGTGCCTACCATAATCACTCCAAACGATGATGGTATCAATGATGAATTTATTATACCATGTCTCAATGTAGGCAATTACCAAAACAATGAACTCACCATCTTTAATCAATGGGGAGACCAGGTCTACACGGCAAAACCTTATACCAATAATTGGAAAGGCACCTACGGTGATGACCCTCTGCCGGTAGGCACCTATTATTTTTTATTTAATCCCGGCAATGGTGGAAATAGATTAAATGGCTTTTTTATAATTCAGAGATAAGATGAAAAAATATATCCAAATACTGATTTATCTATTGCTAATGGCACAGACTAAAGCGCAGCAAGAGCACATGTCTACCCAATTTATGTTTAATAAAATGGCCATCAACCCGGCATTTGCAGGCCATGAAAAATATACTGGATTGACCATGATGGTACGGGACCAATGGAATGGCATACCCGGGGCGCCAAAAACCCAAATGCTTACCGTCAATTTGCCTAGAATGGGGAGTGATAAAATAGGATTGGGTGTTACTGTTAAAAGTAGACAATTAGGCATCTTTAAAGACAATACTGTTACAGGAATATATTCATATAAATTTTTATTTGGGGAAAGTAGTTTATTAAGTATGGGGGTTGAAATGTCAGGCAGATCTAGAGTCTCAGATTTTACAGATCCTTACCTTGTAGCAACGCAAGGCATTGACATAGATCCTTCTATACCAAAATCAAAACTCAACAGAACCTCCTTTAATGTCGGATACGGTTTGTACTTTACCAGCAATAAATTTTACCTTGGTGCCTCTGTGCCCAGATTGATAGAAAATGACCTTGACTTTGATCAAAACATAGCTGTTTCAGAAGAAGTCAGACATTTGTTGGTCATGACAGGTTCTGCTTTTAGAATAAATAGAGAATTGGTCTTAACTACCCAGGCTTTGATGAAATTTGCTAAAAATAGCCCCTTTGATTTTGATTTTAATGTCAACGCCACATTAAATGAAAAATATACTGGCGGCCTTACTTATAGAGCTGGTGGAGCATCTGGAGATATAGGCGAATCTCTCGATCTATTGTTTAGTTTCCAGGTGAGCGACAAATTTATGGTTGGGTTTTCCAATGATTTTACTTTGTCAAAATTGAGAAGATTTGACAACGGCAGTGTAGAACTAATCGTGAATTATGCCTTGGGTAAAAAGAGAAATAGGGTAGTGGTTGTTAATCCCAGATATTTTTAATTAAATGAATACAAAAAATAAAATTACACTATTGCTATTCATTCTTCTTGTAGGAGTGCACCTACCCAAGTGTCAACTGGTATTTGATTCTTTGGCACTCATCAACGCTACAATAATAAATGAAAAGGAAATCAATACAGAAAATTTGGAATTTTGTCCTGCATTTTACAAAGACTATATTTTATTTGTAAAATCAAATAAAGAAAATGGTTGGGACGAAAATATGGAAGGTTACTACCTCGACCTGGCTTATGCTGCAAAAAATAGCAAAGGCAATCTTACTAAAAATGCTTTTTTGCCTTTGCCAATCAACACCAATATGCATGAAGGGCAAGCGGCTTTTGATGACATCAACCACAAGTTGTATTTTACGAGATCATATTATAATGCGACAAAAGAGACAAAACGCGATAGTATTGTATTAAAAATTTTTGAGGCAAATAAATCCGATAATTTTGAAAATGTAAAAGTGCTTGCATTTTCCAGCGACAAATACAATACCTGCCACCCCACTTTAAGTAGAAATGGCGATTACATGGTCTTTTCTTCTAATATGCCAGGCAGTAAAGGCATGGATTTATATGCCGTTAAAAAAGTGGGCAATGGATGGAGCGATCCTATAAATCTTTCCATCGTCAATAGCAATGTCAATGAAGTGTTTCCCTATCTCTATAGAGATAGTTTACTAGTATTTAGTGCCAATCAATCAAAGAGTATTGGCGGTTATGATCTTTACTACAGCGCATTGTCTGATACCGGGTGGACAAGTCCCAGGACTTTCCCATTTCCCATCAATTCTTCTTTTGATGATATTGGTTTTGCATTAAACAGCAAGGGCACCCAGGGATATTTTTCGTCCAATAGGCCAGGAGGAAAAGGCAAAGACGATATATATAGATTCGAAGGCAATGCCTCTTTTGTCAAAAAATCAACAGTGGATGTTAATGGAATTTGCACTATTAATGTTATAGATAAACTTTCTTTTGCAGGTATCCAAGAGGCAAACATAACTATCAGTGAAATTGACTTTGCAAAAAATACGGCCAACAAGGAAATAGCTAAAGGACAAAAAGAGGGAGAACTCATAATGAAAATAAATGACGAGGGAAAAATACTGTACCAACTAATAACTGATGTAAATGGCAATTGCAGTGCTTCCTTGGAATTAAACAAAAACTACCTCATAAAGCTAAATGCCGTAAGTTATGATGAGCAGCTGCTCATATATAATCCTCAGAGTTTTGGAAGAGAACTCACAGTCGTAGCCAATCCAAAAAAATTAGCTAATGCAATTGAAAGTAAAAAAGAAAATCCTATTACCATACCTACAGAAATAGGTACTGTTGTAGTTTTTGATAATATTTACTATGAGTATGGAAGCGCTGACATAAAAAGCGATGCTGCAAATGAACTTGAATTATTGTACAAGGCTATGATGGATAACCCTACTATGAGAATTCAATTGTCGTCCCATACTGATTCCAGAGGTACAACCTTATACAACAACCAACTTTCAGCCAAAAGAGCACAATCCGTAAAGAATTATCTGGTAAAAAAAGGAATCGAAGCTTCACGTATAGTGGGGATAGGTTTTGGTGAATCCAGGATAAGAAATAAGTGTACTGATGGCGTCCAATGCAGGGAAGAAGAGCATTTGTATAATCGTCGCACGGAAGTACTTGTAATTGAATAAAAATAGAAACGCTTAAAAAAAAGTAACAATATTAATATCGCCTACGTCATTTATAAAAGATTTTCAAATCATGGGTATAGTATTACCTTAAATTATTGTAAAAATTTTTAAATAAATAAAACAACAATTATGGCAGCAGACATAGGAAGTCTTGTTTCAAAAGTAAAAGCATACAACACTGTATTGGACAATACAGTAAAATACCGTACACAATGGCATGATACAACAAAACCATTTGTCAAAGAAGTACTCGGAAAAATTTTGGAGGAAACTAAATTGAAAGCAGATATAAAAGTACAGGATAAAATGGAAAATCTCGAATCTATACTTTTGGATCTTGGCCGCACAAGCAGTGGGATAAGCGAAAATATGGATGATTCAGGGGTAAAAAGGACTATGGTAAAAACAAATGGGGCATTGATCTACCAACAATTGTTCAACGGTAAAATCATGGTCATGGTTATGAATCCTATGATCGAAGGATATGGAGAAGCCAAGGGCCCCAAAACATTGGCAATATTGAGGCCTGACGAGCTCAATGAAAGACTTATTATCAATCATGTAGAGGTGTTATTAACAGACATCATTGAATGGGAAGATTTTGATGATGATGAACCAAATAAGCCTGCCAATAGCTTTCACCCAATTGGGTACAACAGAGAAGATGTAGTGTAATACACTAAAAATAAAAAAAATAAATTTAGCAACATATTGTGCAGGAAATAATATAAATGAGGACCACATCTAGAATAGCAAGAATATTGTTTTTACTGGTATGCTTTAGCATAAGTGTGCACTTTAGGTTTTTTTATAATTTTGACCAACCGCAAGCTAAGTTAAAGATTATCTACATCTTGCTAGCATTGAGTGTGCTGCTTCTATTGTTTAAGTTAATCATAGAGGTAATGGCCCTGTGGTACAAAATCGATAAAAAACACGGATCCGGAAGATTAAGAGATAACCTCATAGTAGGCCTGTCCAATCTATTTTCTATCTTTTCTGTAATCGCCGTAATACTTGGAATACTGGCTATTTTTGGATTGAGGCCAAGTGAAGTTTTCACCTCACTTAGTATTGTTGCCGCCGCTTTGGCTATCATTTCAAGAGATTTCATTTCAGAAATAATCATAGGTATCCTCAATGGATTTAGTTCAAAAATAGAACTGGACGATTACATTAAAGTAGGCAACCAAAAAGGGAAAATTATTGATATTGGCTTGCAAAAAGTAGCCTTATTGAGTGATGATGATGACATCATTTATATACCAAATCTAAAATTTTACAATGAAGAGATCATCAACTATACAAAACGGGACATTAGGCAAACAAGCATAGAATTTCATATAGATCCAAAGCATATAACCAATTTAAATGCTTTGGAAGAAGCATTGTGTGTCAATTTATATCAATTTCAGGCTGAGATAGAGCCTAATTCACATGAATTGAAAGTCATCAATATCGATAAGGAAAACATCGAACTTAAATTTCAATATACTTTAAAATTTTTGTCACAGGATGCCCAAAGAAAAATCAGAAAAAGCCTCATGCGAAAACTGCTTGATACCATTACTGAAAACAATTTAAACAATAGAAATTTTATGCTGGATACTTAATAATGGTATACTACTTCCCTTTGATTACTTCGATAACCCCATTGATTTTATCATTGGGCACTGTCACTGAAAGTACGTATTGCATTATGCTAAATTGGCCATCATCACTGACATCTATAAATCCGGATCCTCTGCAGGGTCCCATCCAGGTTGAAAGCATTTCATCAAACCAGATCATTTTTTTGCCTTCATTGTAGTGCATGTTTCGGCTGATTTTCTTGAAGTCCCAAGCTTTGCCTTTCGCAAAATAGGGTCCGGCAAATTTTGCAAACTGCTGCTTATTCCATACTTCACTGCTGTCGGTACCTATGAAAACACTATTGTTGTTTAGTTTTGAAAAATAGGCTGCACTATCTGCCCTGGTTGCATCCATATGCCATTCATCCAGAAATAGGCCCGCCCGATCAATTTTTGTCTGTATACAGTCATTCTTTTGGCGTGTGTCATCAATACCAGTAACTTTCCAACCGGTGTCATCTTTCAGCATATGAAATACATTGACGCCACAATGGGAAAATTTTCCTTTATAAAAAAAGGAATAATCCATGCTTACTGTTGTTGCATCATCGGTAGTATAGGTTTTTAAATTACTTATTCTTTCGTCTAATTCTCCTGCTTTGTGTGCCGCTATTGTTTTTAAAAAATCGGGCAAACTACCTCCTGTGATAATTTTTGCGCCAAGTCTATTTGCTCCGGATGTGTGAAAGCTTGGTTCGCTGATAAAACACTTTTTTACACTGATTGTGTCAATGGTAAGCATACCTTTAAAAAAACTATTTACCAATTCTTCAGGCGTTTGTGCTTGAGTGATGGTCAGAATAGTAGCCCATGCTAATGCAATCGACAAAGACTTTTTAATAAAAGTAATTTGATTCATATTTACTGTTTATGATTTAGTATTAACAATTTCTTTAAATAAAAGACTTATAAAGGAGGTTAATGCTCAATAAGTTTTAAATCCCAAAGTTAGATCATTTCATCGGTCTAAAAGTGCTTTTTATCTAAGAAATTTAAGATGGTGCAACGGATGCAGATTTTAACACGTCTTTAAGCAAAACAACGAAATATTTAACAATCAATTTTAATTACATGAAGACAAATCTCACTTTTATCGCACTACTTTTTAGTGCAACAATATATGCCCAATCCATTAAAGGCATAGTACGTGACAATAAGGCGCAAGTGGTTGAATATGCTACCATTGTATTGCATAATGCCAAGGACAGTTCTTTTGTCAAAGGCGAGATAAGCGCTGAAGACGGAAGTTTTGAAATTGCAGGGGTGAAATCAGGGGAGTATTATATCGAATGTTCTTATGTAGGATTTGAAAATTACTTAGGTCTGGCTTTTAGTTTTGATGGCAGCAATAAAGATTTGGGATACATTGCGCTAAATGTTTCTTCTGAGATGATCAATGAAGTGACAGTAAAAGCTAGAAAACCACTTATTGAAATAAAGGCCGATAAGACTATACTCAATATAGATGCAAGTATTACTGCAGCAGGATCCAATGGCCTGGAACTATTGAGAAAGGCGCCGGGTGTCACCGTAGACAATAATGAAAACATACAGCTAAAAGGCAAAAATGGCGTAAGAATTTATATAGATGGCAAGCCAAGTTACCTCAACGATAAAGAATTGGCAAGTCTACTAAAAAGCTTGAATGCTGCCGACATTGAAGCTATAGAAATTATTACCAATCCTTCAGCAAGATTTGATGCACAAGGCAATGCAGGAATAATAAACATCAAATTGAGAAAAAACAAAAACTTCGGAACCAATGGGACTATTACGGCTAGCGCCGGTTATGGAAAATACCACAAAGCTTACCTTGGATTGAACCTCAATAACCGAAACAATAAAACCAATACTTTTGGCAGTATTGGCATTGGAGACAATAAAAACTGGAACAACCTAAATTTATTGAGGGAACAAGATGGAGGTCTATTTGATCAAAAACAGACTCAGGTAAATGGCAATAATCCCCTGAATGGCAAATTTGGCATAGACTACTACGCCAGCGACAAGCATACCTTTGGAGCGCTAGTCAATGTCAATACGCAATACAAGGAAAATGTATGGGAAAGCAATAGCAATACGTTTATTTCCAATGCCTTGACCAGAGAAAGAATAGATTCAACACTTAGAGCTAGCAACACTATAAAAAGCAATGCCATCAATGCAAATGCAAATGTCAACTATAGGTATGCGGATACCTTGGGCAATGAAATGACGATTGATCTGGATAAGGGTTATTATAACAATATGTCTACAAGTCTTCAACCCAATGTCTATATCAATGGTACTAATGGTAATGTTACTACAGAAAGGTCGTTTGCCAATGAGACGCCATCCACCATTGACATTAACACTGCAAAAATTGATTATACCAAGGAAGTAAAATCTGCAGGCATATCCATAGGTCTCGGTGCTAAGTATGCAAATGTAAAATCTGACAATACTTTTTTATTTTTCAATTTGGTAGATGGTTTGAAGATTAAGGACAATAGCCAAAGCAATAAATTTATTTATACAGAAAATGTTGCCGCGGCTTATGCCAATATTTCAGGCAAGTCGGGTAGTAAATTCAATTATCAGGTAGGCTTAAGAATGGAAAACACAGAATCGATAGGAGACTTGAGAAGGGAAGGTGGACTGCCTGCCAAACCAGACGACTATGTAAAGAGAAAATATACCAATTTCTTTCCAAGCGCAGCTTTAACGTATTCGCCAAATGAAAAAAATACATTTAACTTAACATACAGCAAAAGAATTGATAGACCTAGCTACCAGGACCTCAATCCATTTGAATGGAGGCTGGATGAATTGACTTTTAGAAAAGGCAATCCAAGACTTACACCCCAATACAACAATAATTTCGAATTAACGTATACGGCCAATCAAATGGTATCTACAAGTATTTCTTACAGCAAGTCTATAGATGTAGTTACCGATATAGTGGAGAGGGATGCCTCTATGCCGGGAAGATCATACATCAATTATCGAAATCTTGCAAGTCAGGAAAATTACGCTATGACGGTATCCTCACCATTGCCAATAAAATTATGGTGGAATGGCTACGTATCTGTTACTATGTACAAGGCATTTTACAAAGCAAGATTTCCGGAATACACTTTTGATGTAGCTACACCAATTGCTACAAATATCTATATGGAGCACGGATTTTCATTGCCCAAAGAATATACTTTTCAAATTTCCGGATGGTTCAACTCAGCTTCTATATGGGGAGGATCCTGGCTTACAAGACCGCAGGGTTCTTTGGATCTGGGGGTAAAGAAAAATTTATTCAACGGCAAAGGAAATATTAAATTGAGCGTTACAGATATACTTCACACAGCACCATGGTCATCGTTTAGCGATGCAATACCCGGTCTGAAAATAAGAGGCAATGGTGCATGGGAAAGCCAGCAGGTGAACGTCAATTTTTCCTATAGATTTGGAAGCAACGAGGTCAAAGCAGCCAGAAATAGAAAGACTGGATTGGAAGCCGAAAAAGGAAGAATAAAATAAATATTTAGTACTAATTTTGAAAGGTCGATCTCTTTAGATCGACCTTTTTTTTTGTGATCGCTTTGACTTTTAGATGAAATGATTTAGCCATTTTCCCCCATATTGTGGGATTGTACTTGGAGAATAAATACCTAACTTGCAAGCGATATTTTAATGGATAAATCAGCGATTGTTTTAATTGAAAATGGATGGCTTTGGGAATGAGTCTATAGAATTCCAAAACAATTAAATATTACTTTTGATGCTGTGAAAATGTTATCTTTGCCTCAATTTTAAAAATAAATAATTTATGAGATTAATCGCAGTGGCTTTTGTTTTTTTTGTAACTATTGCACAAGCCCAAAACATCTTGAACAATCCCGGATCTAACCATGGCAACAAGTTTGAACAGTTGGGTACCATCTTACCCACACCCAATGAGTATAGAACAGCCAGCGGTGCTCCAGGTACGAAGTACTGGCAACAGAAAGTGGACTACAACATAAAGTGCAGTCTGGATGAAAATAAGCTTAAACTTACCGGCTCTGAGGTCATCACTTACCACAATAACTCACCGGACGAATTGCAATATTTGTGGTTTCAATTAGACGAAAATCAGCACAGTTCTGTAAATAATGCCAATTATCAAAACGGCAATGAAAAGATGCCACAAAGGCTGAATGATAGAGGGCTTGAGTCCATGAAGCCAAAAACAGAAGACAATGGATATGGAGTAAAAATCAGTAAGCTGGTTGATGCCAAAGGAAAGGCATTAAATTATTACATCAACAAAACAATGATGAAGGTTGATCTGCCCTTACCATTAAAACCTGGTCAGAAATATACCGTGAGGATAGATTGGAGCTACAATATAGTGGATAGAATGAATTTTTATGATTTTTCTGATGCCAGAGGTGGCTATGAGTACTTTAAAGAAGACGGGAATTATATCTTTACCATGGCTCAATGGTATCCTAGGTTATGTATGTACAATGATGTGCTCGGGTGGCAAAACCACCAATTTACCGGTCGTGGTGAATTTACTGTGTGTTTTGGAGATTTTCACGTTGAAATGACAGTACCATCAGACCATATGGTAGGTGCTACCGGAGAATGTAAAAATTATGATAAGGTATTGACCCCTTCGCAAAAATCAAAATGGAATCTGGCACAGACTGCCAAAGCACCGGTACAGATGAATACTTTGGAAGAAGTGCTGTCTATCATGAAATCTAAATCAAAAACCACAAAAACATGGGTATACGATGCAAAGAATGTGAGGGATTTTGCGTGGACTGCATCAAGAAGGTTTGTATGGGATGCAATGCCGGTCTATATTGAAGGCCGAAAAGTTATGGCCATGAGTTTTTATGCCAAAGAATCTTATCCTATTTATAGCAAATACTCTACTAAAGCAGTAGCACATACCATAAAAACGTATTCAGATTTTTCCATTCCTTATCCATACCCGGTAGCACAGAGTGTGGAAGCTG
>JAYUTD010000223.1:0-5040 GCA_043755305.1 Saprospiraceae bacterium | reverse complement strand
TTTCTATGACAATATTGATTTTTTCCTGTTCAATATTAATGTCAATATTCACAAAAGCTGAAGCAATCTGATTGCTAACACCATGCTTAAAGCAATTTTCAATGAATGGTATAAACAGCAATGGGGAGATCTGCTGGTTTTTTATTTCTCCTTTTTGTGTAAAATGGATATCTATTTTCTTTCCATGTCTCAATTTTTCCAAATCCAGGTAATTGATAAGGTAATTGACTTCCTTTTCCAAAGAGACACTTTTTTCGTTGCACTCATAAAGCATATACCTCATCATTTCTGACAGTTTCAATACAATCTCAGGGGCCAGATCGGATTTTTTCAAGGTCAAAGCGTACAAACTGTTCAGCGTATTGAATAAGAAATGAGGATTAATTTGAGACTTTAAAAACTTTAATTCGGATTGTAATGTCTGATTGGCTAGCTCCTGCTTCTCAGTCTGACTATTAATCCAATCTGATAAAATATAATAGATAGAAGAAGCAGCACCTACAAAAAAAGTGGATAAAAACATAAATGTTTGGCCTTCGATAAATGAAATTTTCAAGCCATGGCTCGGAGAAATAAAAAACAACAATAAGGTTTTGATTGGGGTTAATACTGCGGCACATATTACTAACAATATGAGGTGCATGCTCATTTTCTTCTGTTTGAGATACAGAGGAAAAAGATAATATATATTGAAATAAACCATAATGGCGTAAAAACCAATATTTATAGTCTCCAGTTTAAGTACATGAAAGAAACCTATATCGTTGTCGCTCAAAAAAGTAGACACAAACAGGAGTATGCCCCAAAAGATGCTATGGGAAATAATGGTCGATTTAGTACTTTTTTTGACTACCAAACTCTTTGCAATACTTACTGCCAATATTAATTTGTTTTTCCAAAAATAATACATTTAAACTGAAAGTATCTGACTCTTTCGATAAAATAGAACAATTCATAGACTATATTCACTTTTCAATAACAAAACAATGAGAAACTTAGCATTGTTCTTAAGCTGATAATGCTTAAATTTGCCTCATAGGAAACTCCGTATATGAACATATATTACAGTCTTAATGAAGTGCCCGACTTTAAAAATGCCGTTGTCACCATTGGCTCTTTTGATGGGGTACATTTTGCCCATAAGAAACTCATTACCCGTATCAATCAGATTGCAACAGAAATCAATGGGGAAGCAGTTGTAGTCACTTTTCACCCTCATCCAAGAAGTATAGTTTTTCCCAATGACAAGTCACTTGTATTACTTTCGACTATTGAAGAAAAAATTGAACTGTTTAAAAAATCTGGCGTACGAGAATTGATAGTCATTCCCTTTACTGTAGAGTTTGCTCACCTTTCTGCCAACGAATATATTGAAAAATTTTTAGTCAAAGCCTTGAAGGCTAAATATCTTGTTGTAGGTTATGACCATAAGTTTGGCTTGGCCAGAAGAGGTGATTTTCAACTATTAAAAATGTATGAAAAGGAAGGCGCATTTAAGCTTATCGAAATCGAAAAACAGGAGATTGATGAGATTGCCATTAGCTCTACCAACATTCGCAAAGCCATTGTCAGTGCGGATATGGATCAGGCCAATAACTTACTTGGCGGTTACTATTATATAAGAGGCAGAGTGGTAAAAGGAGATAGCATTGGCAAAACCATAGGCTATCCTACTGCAAATATTGAGGTCAATGCAAAAGACAAACTGATTCCACCTGTAGGTATTTATGCATGTTTTGTAAATGTAGGCAGCCATAGATTCAAAGGAATGCTGTACATTGGCAATAGGCCTACTATCAAAAATGATGGGCAATCGGTAATAGAAGTCAATATATTTGACTTTAATGACAACATCTATGATGAGACTATAGGAATTGAAGTTGTAAAATTCATCAGAGAAGACCAAAAATACACCGGGCTTGAAGCTTTGAAAAGTCAATTGGACATTGACAGAGTGGAAGCTAATGGTATTTTAGATGAAGTATTGCATTTTTCCGCTTTACAACCGGATGCTACAATATCCATTCTTAATTTCAATGGAAAAAAGTATCTGGAAGAATATTTGCCATCGTTACAGCATTCTTCCTCCAGGTATTTAGTACATACACAGGTAGTGGATAATAAGTCTTCCGATGATTCATTGGCCTACCTTAAGCAGCAGCATTCTAATATTGGACTTTTGGAGCTCAATGAAAATTACGGCTTTGCAGAAGGCTATAACAAAGGCAATATTGACATTAAATCTAAATATACAGTTTTACTTAACTCTGATGTAAAGGCTACAGATGGCTGGTTAGATGATATATTAAATTTGATGGAAGCAGATGAAAGCATTGGTGTGGTACAGCCAAGAATAATGTCTGTCACCGAGCCCTCCAAATTTGAATATGCAGGAGCCTGCGGTGGTTTCTTAGATGCATTGTCCTACCCTTTTTGCCGGGGCCGTATATTTGACACCGTGGAGGAAGACAACGGACAATACGATGGTATAACTGAGGTTTTCTGGACTAGCGGGGCAGCTATGGTGGTAAGGACTTCACTTTTTAATGCGGCTGGCGGCTTTGATGGAGATTTTTTTGCCCACCAGGAAGAAATTGACTTTTGCTGGAGAATCAAAAGAGCCGGTTACCGTTGTATGGTATGCCCATCCTCTGTGGTATATCATCTTGGCGGAGGTACACTCCAATACGATAACCCTCAAAAAACCTACCTGAATTTTAGAAACAATTTGACCATGCTTTTAAAAAATGAATACTTTCCAAAAGTCATTTTCATTTTTGCACTTCGACTTATTTTAGATGGGATTGCAGGTCTAAAACTTATCACTGAAGGAAAATTTATGCATACATGGAGTATTGTAAAAGCGCACCTAGCTGTTTATGCCGCTCTTCCACATATCCTATTTAAACGCAATACCAATAACAGATTTGTTAAGAACCATGGCTTTGGACCTTCCAATAATTTTGGAAAAACGAATTACTCCATAGTAATAAAATATTTTGTGTTAGGCAAAAAAACCTTTAATAATTTAGGTTAAAATAAAAATGAAAAATGGCTAAACACATAGATATTATATATGAAGACGACGACATTGTCGTCTTAAACAAAGAAGCGGGAATGCTCACTGTTGCTGACCGCTTTCAGATTGAATCTTACCATTTGCAAAGTGCTTTGAAAAAGAAATATGGCGAAATATATACCATACATAGACTAGACAGGGATACCAGCGGTGTAATTTGCTTTGCTAAAAATGCTGAAAGCCACAAGATTATCAGCGAAAATTTCGAACACCGGGAAATAGAAAAATATTATATAGCGTTGGTGGAAGGCAGTGCTCCGGAACATGGTATCATCGATGAACCAATAGCGCACTCAGAAAGCAAACCCGGCACTATGAAAGTGCATCGACGCGGCAAACCTTCGCTTACGGAATACAACAAACTAAGCGACTTTGGCCTGTTTAGCGTGCTGGATGTTAGAATATTTACAGGAAGAACACACCAAATCAGAGTACATTTGGCCTATGTAGGCCTACCTCTATTTATAGACCCGATTTACGGTCGAAGAGACAACTTTATGCTATCGGAACTCAAAGGGAAAAAATATAGAATTGGCAAACATACCGAAGAGGAAAAACCATTGATCTCCAGATTGACGCTTCACTCTTCGAGGCTTGTCCTTGACCACCCCACTATAGGTATAAGAATGACATTTGAAGCCCCGCTTGCCAAAGACCTCAAAGCTTTGATCCATCAGGCTGAAAAAAGAAACAAACAATAGCAGTAAACACAAATGCTCAGGTAACAAATAATATTTGTTATGTAATAGAATAGCGTTTTATTTAAAATAAAATTTGGTAATTAATTATTATTGTCTTATTTTATATCAATTATATAAATAGGCTTTCTTTTTGAATTATGCAAAAAAAATAAAAGATATTTGCATCTTATCCTAGAGTATTATGCATTTAAAAAAAATACTTTTATTTGTTTTTTTACTTACCTATTGGAGCTGTAAGGAGGAAAAACATTTTGACCTGCCAAATCCAAGTCCTGACAACGGTGGCTTAACACTACCCGATGGATTTGGTGCTATTGTAGTTGCGGACAGTGTAGGCCCTGCAAGACATCTTGCGGTAAAAGACAATGGCGACATTTACATAAAACTTGGCATTACAGGTGAAACTTTGAGCAATGTAGCTTTGAGAGATACCAATGGCGATGGCAAAGCGGATATCAACCAACGATTTGGTGAATACCTTAATGATGGCAAATTTGCCACTGAAATGAAGATTCACAATGATTATCTTTACTTTAGTTCAGAACTTATCGTATATCGACAGAAATTGTCCCCTTCAAAATTGATTCCCGATTCAAAAATAGAGGTTTTGTTGGTAGACCATCATCCGGTGCAATGGCACAATGCAAAATCGCTGGCATTCGATAAAAAAGGCGGAATGTACGTGACTTTTAGTGCGCCTACCAATGTCTGCGAAGATTGGAGTTCTACTATTGGTGAATCTTCTGCCAATATGCTTGGACAATATCCTTGCCCGGAGTTGGTTGAACATGCAGGCATTTGGAAATTTGATGATAGTAAAATGGGGCAGCGACAATCGTCCGGTAAACTTTATGCAACCGGATTGAGAAGCATAGTGGGTATGACATGGAATGAAAAGGACAATAGCCTTTATGCAGTCCAGCATGGCAGAGATTATTTGTATGGTCACGCACCTCAATATTATACACCGTGGTTGAATGCCAATTTGCCAGCTGAAGAGTTTATGAAAATCAAACCTAATCAAAATTATGGCTGGCCTTATACCTACTATGATCATTTTAAAAACAAGCGTATGCTTGCTCCTGAATATGGAGGAGATGGTATTAAGGAAGAAAAAGGATTTGCTATGCCATTGCTAGGCCTGCCAGCCCACTGGGCACCTAATGATTTATTGTTTTACAAAGGGGACCAGTTTCCCAAAAGATATAAGGATGGGGCTTTTATTGCCTTCCACGGATCGACGAATCGGGCACCTTATCC
>JAYUTD010000222.1:0-5047 GCA_043755305.1 Saprospiraceae bacterium | reverse complement strand
CTCTACTCCAATGATTTCGGAATAGGTTGCCAATCGCTGCGGATCTTTGACAATCTCCGGATCTGCGATGACTTGCTGTATAATAGATATAGTGGATATGGGTGTCTTGAATTCATGGGTCATATTGTTGATAAAATCTTTTTGTACTTGTGTTATGTTCCTTTGCCGGAATACAACAAACAAAGCGTACACAAAAAATAACACAGCAATCATCAATATGATGGAAGTCACTACCCACATTGGCACATTGTGCAGGGAAATAATCGAGTAATGCGGAAAACTGACGGTAAAATAATAGAGGTATTGGTCAAATTTTGGTAAGTCTATTTGAGCTGTTGCATTTTGGGGTTTGTTTTTTTGTATGTAATTGCAATAGACCAACTCTTTGGACTGACAATTGTATATGCCATACTCTACATCGTGATTGATGTTGTAAAAGTCAAAAATGGAGGCCAGATAATAATCAAGCAACTCTGCATCTATGTCGCTATTGACATTAACTATGTAGTGGCTGGGATTGATTTGAATGACCGGGTTTTTGTATTCAAAGGTGGTTTTATTTTGCTTTGCTATTTTCTCCGCTACTTCACGCAGCGCGATATTAACAGTCTGGTCAAATTGCCTTTGGCTTATATCCAGGGCTTCTTTAACCCAATAGACTTGCACTATCAGTATAGACAATATGGCTATGGCGCCAAAAATTGCAAGGTATATGATATGTTTATTTTGCACAAGACAAATATAAGCATTGATCTGCGTCTATTAAGAACTTTGTTTTTTTTTAACATGTGAATAACAAGAATTGATTTGATGCTTAACACCATTTTGATTTTAGTGCCTGTACATTTGCACCATGGTAAGCATGCAAAATCATAATCAAACTTTTATTTATTATATTTTAAAAATTATTTAAATCATGAAAACAAATTTTTTAATGTTGTTGGTATCAGTATTATTTTCATTTACACTATCAGCACAACCTAAAGAAAAAGGCGAAGGGCCTGATATTTCTTTTCAAAAAACAACAATCAATTATGGTAAGATCAAGAAAGATGCAGATCCATTGCGAAAATTCCACTTTCGAAACGCAGGAGATAAAGCATTGATTATTACCGGGGCACAAGGCAGTTGTGGATGTACAGTACCGGACTATCCTAAAGAAGCCATCGCACCTGGAGCATCTGGTACTGTAGATGTAAGGTATGACACGAAAAGAGTCGGACCATTTACCAAAACAGTAACTGTCACTACCAATGATGGCAAGCAAACGGTGCTTACCATTACAGGAGAGGTTACAGAATAATTTTATAAACGCTATACCTCGACTTTTAAAAGAGTCGGGGTATAGGTTTTTCTTAATAAAATCTTAAATTTTTTTTGAGATTAAACCTATTAAAGGTCAAGCCATCAAAGTAGGGTAACAAAAAAAATAATATCATGAAGAAAACAATTTTTGCAATTGCTGCTTTGATCTTAACTACTGCCTTTTTTACTGCTTGTAATAAAGACAATACAGATTCAGCTACAGAAGTAGACAATTATGTCAATGAGACAGTTCAAAACCTTGAAGCGACTACCAGGACCGGCAGAGGTGGCTGTTTTGAATTGGTTTTTCCAGTCACAATAGGCTTCCCAACCGATAAGACAGTCGAAGTCAATAGTTATGAAGAATTAAAAAATGCCATCAAAGCATGGAGAAAGGAAAATGGCAAGCCTGGCAGCGTGCTTGTAAAGCCACACTTTGTGTATCCAATTGATGTTATTACAAAAGAAGGAGAGACAGTAACCGTTAATTCACTGTTAGAGCTTATTGCTCTAAGGAAAGACTGCGTAAGTCAAGGCAATGGTCAGGGTAAGCCATGCTTTCGATTGAACTATCCTCTTACTATATTGTATCCGGATAATAGCACGGCTACTTATAATAGCCCTGCTGAGATGAGAAAAGCACTGAGAGAGTGGAAGAAAAACAATACCGATGCTATTTACAGACCAGTATTGACGTATCCTATAACGATCACTATGGAAGATGGCAGTATTGTGACCATAAATAGCAGAGAAGAACTTAGGGCAGCAAAAGAAGGCTGTAAATAAAAGGAAAATTTAGTAGTTGGTAAAATAACAATAAAGAGCCCTGCAGTAATGTGGGGCTTTTTTATGGGCAAGAACCATAAAGTTCACTTCAGGAAATAAATTGTAACTTTGTGGATCAATCGTGTGTTGATGATTGTGAATAAAAAAAGAAGGGTGCCATTTTATGAGTGATAGTTGGAATATAGGAAAAGAGAAGAAAAGCGGTATTGCGGTAGAGCAGGAATATTGTGTACTTATAGGGCTAATCACGCAAGAAGATTCTGAAACAGTAGTGAAGGAATACCTTGATGAATTAGAATTCTTGGCATTAACTGCAGGAGCTATAACCAAGCGGGTATTTACCCAGAAAATCAATCCCGATCCAAGGACTTTTATTGGCAAAGGTAAAATGGAGGAGATTGCGAGGTACATTGAAATGAATAAAGAGATTACTTTAGCCATATTTGACGACGACCTCTCCGGCAAGCAGATCAATATTTTAGAAGAAGACCTCAAAGTCAAAATTGTAGATAGGTCTACGCTTATCCTGGATATTTTTGCATCAAGGGCCCAGACAGCGCAGGCAAAGACACAAGTTGAGTTGGCTCAAACCCAATATTTGTTGCCCAGGCTGAGAGGTATGTGGAATCACCTTGAGCGTCAAAAAGGCGGTATAGGTATGAGAGGACCAGGTGAGCAAGAGATAGAAACGGATAGACGTATTGTCAGAGACAAGATAGCCTTGCTCAAGGAGAGATTGAAGACCATTGACAAGCAAGCAATGACACAGCGCAAGACAAGAGGCGAGATGATTCGAGTTGCCCTTGTGGGATACACTAATGTGGGAAAATCAACATTGATGAATCTATTGAGCAAATCTGAAGTATTGGCGGAAAACAAGCTTTTTGCCACACTTGATACCACAGTGCGAAAGGTAGTGTTAAACGAGATGCCTTTTTTACTTTCAGATACAGTAGGATTTATCAGAAAACTTCCACACCATTTAATTGAAAGTTTCAAAAGTACGCTTGATGAAGTAAAAGAAAGCGATATACTTATTCATGTAGTAGATATAGCCCATCCGCAGTACCAGGACCACATACGCACAGTCAATGAGACATTGCTTGAATTAGGCGTTCATGACAAACCTACGTTGCTTGTATTTAATAAAATAGACGCCTATAGGGAAAAGAACTTTGATGCATTGCTGGATGAAAAAACAAAAGTGGAAATTCTCGCAGACATCAAAAACAATATGAAAAACTTGTTTAATCATGAAAACATTTTTGTGTCGGCCTATACCAAAGAAAATATAGACGAACTCAAGGAAGTGATGCGAAAAATGATAGAAATTCAATACACTATTCGCTATCCATACAGACCAAAGACGTGGGAATCTTACCAAGCATATGAGGACACGACTATGGAAGAGGAATAGCAAAGCCAAAGTTAATTTTAGAAAAAGCAAATAATGGAAATACTTCAAAAATATGCTCAAATGCTTACGCAGTATTGCTTATCTTTGAAAGAAGGGGATAAGCTGTACATTTCCTCTACTCTACTTGCAGAACCATTGGTAAAAGAGGTTTACAGACACTGCTGTAAACTGGGTGTACTTGCTGAAATCAATATGTCCTTTGCCGATATGGGCAAGATTTATTTAGAGGAAGCCACAGAATCTTTGCTACATACTCCAAGCCATTTTCAGACAATGGCGATGAAAGAATTTGATGCATATATGGTCATAAGAGCTCCTTTTAATCTTAGGGAAGACCAAAACAATGATAAAGAAAAACAAAAGATCAGGGGAAAGGCCTACGCTGAGATTAATCAACTTTATTTTGATAGAACTGCGGAGGGCAGCCTCAAAAGAACTTTATGCCAGTTTCCTACACAAGCTTCAGCACAGGAAGCAGGTATGAGTCTGGAAGCATATAGCAAGTTTGTATTCAATGCATGTAAGCTTTACGAGGAAGATCCCATCCAGGCATGGAAAGACCTTGGTGCCACCCAACAGCATATTGTAGACTACCTCAATCAATGTAATAGCATAACGTATAAGAATGAGAAAACAGACGTTACTTTTTCGGTAAAGGGACGTACCTGGATCAATTCTGATGGCAAGGCCAATATGCCTTCCGGTGAAGTATTTACAGGGCCTATAGAAGACAGTGTAAATGGTATAGTACACTTTGACTACCCATCGATATACAATGGCAATGAGGTAAAAGACATCACACTTGAGATTGAAAATGGTGTTGTAAAAAAATGGAAGGCTGGATTAGGTCAGTCTTTCTTAGATCATATTATGGAAATCGAAGGTGCAAGAATGTTTGGAGAAGTAGCTGTAGGTACCAATTACGATATAGATAAAGCTACAAAAAATATTTTATTTGATGAAAAGATAGGTGGAACAATTCATATGGCGATAGGCCAGTCTTATAAGCAGACTGGAGGGGTCAATCAATCTACTGTGCATTGGGATATGATAGCAGGCATGCAACAGGGAGAGATAATAGCCGATAGCAAAGTGATCTACAAAAATGGACGATTTGTGATTTAATAATTATTTTTTTATCCACTCACCTTTCCACTTATATTGTGTGGGCCACAAAGCCTGACCTCCCATGTAAAGTATCATGACAAAGTATAATAAAAAGCCTGGTATAAAGCCACGGAGCGCATGTGAAAAATGAAAATACCTTGCCATTGTACCAAGAAAGAAATAGTCTGTAATAAATTTTAGCGCAAATGCCATAAGGCCCGAAAACAAAAGGCAGTGGCAGAATATGGCGCCAATAATTATGGCCAATACAATGAAAAGATTTACACTAAACACAAGGGCTTGTATCGAAACAATGGTTGCATTAGCATAGGCTTTGGTCTTGGTGGCCCATCTTTTGCGTTGCTGGAGCAACTCTGCAAAATTGGGTTGTGCATAAGTCAATACACTTGCATTATCAGATTTCAAATAATC
>JAYUTD010000221.1:0-5053 GCA_043755305.1 Saprospiraceae bacterium | reverse complement strand
AACGCAAATCATCACACCAAAGAAATACCCGCACCTTTTAGATAAACTTGGACATGATATCATTACAGCTAGTGGCCTGACTTTGCTAGGAAGTGACGACAAATCCGGAGTGGCAATCATCGTAGATGCATTTTGCCAAATGGCTACTAACCCAGATATAAAGCATGGTGATGTCAAAATGTTGCTGACCACTGATGAAGAGATTGGACGTGGTGTGGCAAATGTCGACCTTGCCTTACTCGATGCCGATTACGGCTATACATTGGATGGTGGAGATTTAGGTTCACTGGAATTTGAAAATTTTTCAGCCAATAAAGCCACCATTGAAGTTTTCGGAGTGAGTGCTCATCCTGGTAATGCAAAAGGAAAAATGGAAAATGCCATAAAGATTGCAAGTGAAATTGTAGCGGGATTTCCCAAGGATTCATTGTCTCCGGAATCCACCGACGGTATGCAGGGATTTATTCATCCCAATACCATTGAAGGAAAACTTGAGTCTGCCAAAATAGAATTGATATTGAGGGACTTTGTGACCACCCATCTCGATGAACAAAAAGATTACCTGGATAAGATGTGTAAAAAGGTGCTTGCCCATTATCCAAATTCTTCCTATCAGATAAAAGTAGTGGAACAATATAGAAATATGAAAGATGTACTTGACAAAAATCCACATGTTATGGAGCATGCTATACAGGCCTTACATAATATTGGCATTACACCAAAAGTAGGTGCCATTAGAGGCGGTACTGATGGAGCAGTACTTTCTCATAAAGGGCTACCTTGTCCCAATTTATTTGCTGGGGAGCAAGCCATTCATTCAAAACATGAATGGGTCTCTGTGCAAGATATGGAAAGAGCAGTAGACATGGTCCTGGAGATCTGTAAAATTGTTGCAGAAAAAAAGTAGCCAATTTTTAAAAAACAGACCATTCACTTCATGGATTTTCTTCAGCAATATACATCCAAAATCAATCAATACTTTGAAAGCAATGCTTTGAAAGGTGACCCCATTTCATTGTACGAACCTATTGATTACCTTATGAAATTTGGCGGAAAAAGAATTCGTCCGGCTTTGGTATTGATGGCATATGATTTATTTGATGACAAGATTGACAATGCACTCCCAGCTTCTTACGTAGTAGAGTTGTTTCACAATTTTTCTTTGATGCACGATGATATTATGGACAATGCCAATCTGAGGCGTGGCAAAGAAACAGTACATGTAAAATATGATGCCAATGCCGCCATTTTATCAGGTGATGTCATGCTTATACATTGTTACCGCATACTCTGCACTTATGAAGATTCGATATCTATAGAGCTAATAAAAATCTTCAATAAGATGGCCATTGAATTGTGTGAAGGCCAGCGAATGGACATGGACTTCGAGGTCAAAGACGACGTAACCATCGCTGACTATATAAAGATGATAGAATTCAAGACCTCTGTTTTACTGGCTTGTGCACTTCAAATGGGTGGCATCATCGGCGGGGGTGACAATATATCTACAAAGCATTTATATGAGTTTGGCAAAAACATAGGTATTGCTTTTCAAATACAAGATGATTTGCTTGACAGCTTTGGTGATGAATCTCAGGTAGGCAAAAGGCCAGCCGGAGATATCCTTCAAAATAAAAAAACATACCTGTATTTAAAAACAAAAGAACTTGCAGACGAAAAGCAATTGGCCACACTCAATCATTTTTTCTCTTCAACCAATTTTGATGAAAATGAAAAAATCGAGGCTGTAAGAAAGTTGTTCACAAATACCGGAGCCAAAGAATACTGCATTCAGTTAAGAGATGCCTACAAGGATCTAGCTGTATCGCATGTAATGCAATTGGAGGCTAATGCGAAAAGAGAAAGACTGGTGGCATTTGCAGACTATTTGGTGCAGAGAGTTAAATAGACAAGCCTTAAAAAAACAAAAGACCAGACATCTCTGCCCAGCCTTTCTATCAGTCTCTAATCGGTTTTGTCTTTACTATATTTTATGCATTGGCCTTCGAAAAACGAATATGACTTTTGCACAAATAAGTATACTTATCAATTTCATTATTGCCTTTTAGCCAATTTCTTTTTCTGGTTAAACTATCAATTCAATCTCAATAGCTTTTTGATTTCTCTTCGCTCACCTGTGGCAATATGCAAGAAGAATATGCCAGTATTCTCACCCAATTGTTCTCTGTCTAAATGCAAGGTGTTTTCTCCTGCTTTGCCCTCAATTACATTGTTGTATATCGACAATCCGGAGGCATTGTATATCGTCAACTCTACCTTACTCTTGTCAGCAAGAAAATATTTTACATCAGTATACGTTTCAAATGGATTGGGTACATTTTGATTTACGACCAATGCTGCAATATCGTCAACATACATCAATACTAAATCAACGCTTTCATCTTGATTACTTACGATGAAATTACCAGAAGACAAAGTATTTATTACACGACTCAACTTTTCCGGAGCTTTAGCCTTAAATTGAAGGGTAAACAATACAGCACCTTGACTCAAATTGAGCAATTTATTGTTTAGATTTACGATCCTCAATTCTCCTGTACTGGAATTGTAATAATAGTCTTCCTCATTCAATGGAATTCCTTCAGCCATTATACCTCTAAAATCCAATACATCTTTATCGATTATAATATGCATCTGCAAGGCACTCATATTCAAATCAGTGGTTGTAGAAACAGGTACATTGAGGTATTTTCCTTCTTCAAAATACAAGTCCTGCATGCTTAAGTCTTTGACCTCGATGCTTCTGTTGGCAGCAGGATTACTTATTGAATTGGAAACTGTGCCATTGATGTCACCCACTTTTATGGCATAAAAATCCGTACTCATTTGACTATTATCCAATGCATTGTATATTACCTTTTCATCAAAAGGCCAAGGACTGTTTGGGTCCGGGAAAACATAGGATTTTTTAACAAATCTCCAGGAGCTGTTGTTTGCAATACTATTCTCTTGTCCCAAAATAAGTTTTCTCAATGCCACCAAATCTCCCGCAGATATTTTTTGGTCATTGTTGGCATCTGCTGCAATCATTTTGTAAGGTGATGTTAATTTATTGGTGCCCAGCACATGCCTTTGGATCAATACCAGGTCCAGCGTACTTATACCTTGCACCCAGTCTTTGTTAGAATAAGGTGTTATTTCATAATTTTTATACATATCAAGGTTTGGAAGAATAAAATTACCTTGATCATCTGTATTGGTTTCTTTTATGACACCATCACAATTAATATTGATGCCAACATCCTTCACCGTTGCTTGCTCCTCAGTAAACACTCTACCAGCTATACTGGCTGTATTATTGTTACCTGTATTGTTAGGGCAAAGTAATTTATTGTCTGTAACTGCAATAAAAGTATTGCATTTTGATTGATTGCCATCTTTGTCTGTGACCCACATTGACACATTGAAATTGTTTTTATTGGCACAAGTCAATGTTTTGAAATTGTCATTAACATCAGATGAAAATGAAAATTTCAGTTCGCTTTCAGGCGTACAATTGTCGTAACTTTTGTTGTTAAAATCTTTCGCCCATATAGTAGCCGTGGCATCATTTTCAAGATTAGTAGACAATCCATATAAACACACAGGTGTAGGCGCTTTGCATTCCTTTGCTGTCAATGTAAAACTGCACGTTTGGCGATTGCCACACTTGTCTTCTACTGTCCATGTCACAAGGTGTATTCCCCTAGGTAGATTGTAATTTAATGTATCGCCTAAGCCTTCCAGGTCAACACTTCCATTGTTGTCTAAGTCAATTTTATAATCAAATGCCAGGTCAGCAAGATCCGTACAATCATCGGTCGCATCAGCACCAAGTCCAACTTTCACATCACAATTTGCATTTGTAGCACAAATTGTTCTATTGGCACATGAAGATGGTTTGAACACCGGTTTTACATTGTTGGTCAAATGTATGTCTTGTATGTGTTCCCAAATACCTATATTGGTATTAGGTACATATTGCGCCCAGTCGATTACTTTCCACTTTCTTCTTATATACACACATCCTGATGTAGGGTCATCAAATATTTGGTCTTTAAATGTAGCAGCAGGTACCGTACATATATCATCAGCGTTGAAAGTAGGGCTACCCGATGCCGCCGGCTTCGGTGGAGTAGCCTTGCAGTCGCTATAAGTATATGGCCCTGGCCATGTAATATCTGCTAATGTCAATGGGTCTTTATCAATTATAGTTATGGTTTGATTGGCCGTAACTGAGTTACCTGATTGATCTGTAACCACAAATCTTCGGACAATATTACCATTGTTGTGTGGACCTCTCTGATCTAGTGGGGCAAGTTCTACAACATTTGCGATACAATTTTCATTGACCAATCCATCGAGAAAAACACCAGGCAACAGATCAAATAGTGCATCATCCAAATCTATGACTTGTCTGTCCGCTTGATTAAATACATAAGTGCCAAATTCCTCAAGGTCATTTAATACGATTTTATAATCGCAACTTACTGTTATGTCTCTAAGGGCTTCTACTATCTTTGGTTTTAATTTATCCTTTACTGACACATTGACCATGCAAGTGCTGCTATTGTTGCTGGCATCGGTCACTTGTACAATTACTTGCACAGTGGCAACAGATACATCAAGGCAGCAAAATGAAGTTGTAGGGCCAAATTGATTTGCGAAAGGATTGCATGTGGTAGTCATTCTTCTGACTACTTTTGTCAAAACTCCAGGGCAGTTGTCAGTGGCAGATAAAATCAGTGAATCCACAGATATAGTATTAGGACCGTTGCTTAAATTAAAATCTAATGGTCCCTTACACGTTAAATTTGGTGAGTCATCATCATTGACGGTTACAGTCAACGATGTTGCATTTGTATTTCCGCATAGATCAGTTACTTTCCATGTAACCAATGTATTGCCTTTTGGAAATACATTGCCTGCCGGAGTCCTTGTCAGAACAAGACTTGGAGTCGGTGTACAATTGTCACCTATGACCGGAGGTGTAAGTGATACTGATGCATTACAGGCACTCGCACTTGTACCAACAGTAATGTTAGAAACGGTG
>JAYUTD010000220.1:0-5055 GCA_043755305.1 Saprospiraceae bacterium | reverse complement strand
CTATACCCTGCCAAATTTTTCTGTTATACAAAATATCAACATATCTACCCAAACATATACAACTACAACTTGTTCGGTCCAATTTCCCACTTGTTGCTTAACCAAAACATTTGACAATGCCTGCAGGAATGATTGTGAAATTACCAGTACATTCATTGACTACAATTGTGGTGAAAATGGTGGTTACATCAATTCAATGGTAATCACTCCGGTGGGCTATGACCTGGGAAATGATGGTTTTACAGTGACCATAAATGGAAATACATATTCTACTAATTCAGGCGCTTCAATACAGATAAACAACTTATTTATTCCTGCTTTGACTTTTACTTATACCATTTGCTCCAATGCAGGTAACAGCTGCTGCCTGACTGAAACGGTAAACAACCCTTGTTTTGTGCCATGTGATTTAGCAGGGGTAGAGATTGACCAGGTGTGCAGCAATGATACGTTGACATCACTCACATTCACACCAAGTGGCATTAATATGGGCATTGATGGATTTACCATAGTGATTAATGGCAATACCTATAGCACTTATGGAATCTCTCTGGAAATCAATAACCTTAAACTCACTGATCAAAACATAGAATATACCTTATGTTGTAATGAATACCCTACTTATTGCCATACATTGAGTTTTGAAAATGAGTGTTATGGATACACACCTCCATGTAATATTAGCCATGTCAATACAACTAGCACATGCACATCAGCATCTCATTACAAATTTACCATGACACCCATAGGTACAAACCTTGGAAATCAGGGCTTCCATGGCATGGTTAATGGTATGGCTTTTAATAAAAATATAGCAACAATCGCGCTGGATAGCCTGCCAATTGGTCCACATATTATTTATACTATATGCGCAAACTCCGCAAGCAATTGCTGCTTCACAGATACCTTGGCCAATCCTTGCTACGTGCCACCATGTCATCTTGTGCAAGCTTCAGCTATAGTAACATGTGATACAAATTCATTCTATTCGATAGCCATTACACCAGCCGGTGCCAATCTTGGCACACATGGCTTCTTTGGAATAGTAAACAATGTTTCCTTCAATCAAGACAGTGCTACTATAGTGATAGATAGCCTTATCATTGACTCGTTGATTGTTTTCCGTATTTGTTCCAATACTTCACCGACTTGTTGTTTTAATGATACCTTGGCCAATCCTTGTTATACTACTGTGCAGACTTGTACTATTTATGGCACTACGACTTCTATACATTGCCTTCCCAATGGAATGACTAACATTGGCCTCACCCCACAAGGCCATCATCTTGGTAATATGGGATTTCATGGTGTAGTAAATAATGTCGCTTTCAATCAGGACAGCAGTGCGGTCGTCATCGATAGTCTGGCAAGTGATTCGCTCCTTGTTTTTACTATATGCTCCAATGCAGAACCTAATTGTTGTTTTACCGATACTATTGTCAATCCATGTTATACACCTGCACATCATTGTAGCATAGACAGTGTAAAAACAGCGCTTGTATGCAGTGGTACTGCCATAGAAAACATAGTATTTACCATACATGCTGCTCATGCAGGCAATACAGGATTCAAGCTTTACTTTAATGGGGCGGTATATACTACTGCCGATAGTTTGGTAGAAGTAGACAGCTTGAATATTACCAATGCTCATTTTGCATTTACCGTATGTGCATTGGCCGATTCTACCTGTTGCTATACAGATACAAGGCTTAATCCATGCGATCTCAACTGTGTCATCAATAGTGCAGCAGCTAACTTCAATTGTGATACCCTGTTCTTGACACCATTGGCCAATCATCCCGGCAACCTTGGGTATTCAGGATCTGTAAATGGGCAAACTTTCAACCAGCCGCACACTGCCATTGTACTGCCCGGTATTTCTACGACTGACTCACTTTTTATAGTACACTTGTGTTCTAATGCATTTCCTACATGTTGCATCGATGATACCATTGTCAATCATTGTTTTGCTGGAAATAAATTTTGTAGCTTGATAATAAATGGGGCTAAAATAATACCTGCTGCCAATGGCTCTGGTCTCGAGCTTTATGTGGCGCAGATCGGTACTTGTTCTCCAAACCTTGCAGTCTGGCAAGATGGCATTTATTTAGGCATGTTTGAAATGAATAATGGAATTGTAACTCTACCGTCATTTACATTTACTGGTAGTCAGTCTGTGATAAAAATATGCACCGCTCAAAATTCGACTGAATGTGCCGAGTACATTGTACTTAACACTGCTGTAAATGAATTGGCAGATTTACTAGAGCATATATCAATATATTCGTTGGGCAATAAAAAATATGCATTGACAAATATAAGTCATCAAGTATTGGACATAAAACTATACAACATTCAAGGAATGCTGTTGAAGCAAATAAATATCAATAAAAATGCCAATGACTTCACCTTAAATCTTGATGCCTTGCTTCCCGGACTTTATTTATTGCAAATCAAAATAAACAATGCCATAAAATCATTTAAAATCATGGTGACCGAGTGAAAATAATTTAATAAATATCAGGGCTTAGAGCAAGTTTTTGAAGAACAAAATAAAATTCTGATTTTATGAAAAACTTTATGCTATAATATAGACCAATTAAAGTGATGTTGGTTAAAAGTGCCAATAAGAAATCGAAGCAATTTTATTCCTTTAGCAAACGAAATACTTGTCAAAAAAAGAACTTGATCCTACCACATAACCACACTTTTGTATCCCTGAATTGCTCCGGATTTTTTTGATCTTGCTTTAACAAAGATTATTTGGTGATTGACATTAAATTTGCTTGCCTCCCAATCAAGGTGCTCACCATTTTTCAATTCTATTTTATCGATCATCACTCCACTAACATTAAATACTTCAATACTAATGCTCTCCTTGATATCACTAATCATAAATCCATTGAAGTCAGACCTAAAGAGACATAAATGAGCTGATTTAACAGCATCATTGACCTTGTTTTCTATGTCCTTTTTTACAAATCTGAATTCGTAGGTGGGAGGTTCAGGATCAAAAGCACATATTTTATATTTTGTAAAGTCACTCAAATTTCTTTCATGATTGTAAGGATTGGTGACCCTCAATTTGACTACGACATCATTTGGTATTAAGCCGCCATCAATGGAAAGTAAATTTTGTCCTTTAGCCAACAGAGGCATGCATGTCCATGTTATGGCCCCTAGTGGGTCTCGCTTTGAAAAAGCGGAAGTTCCTTTTTTTAATTTTGTAGCCAATTGTGCACATTCATCATAATCTTGTCTTGTTACATAGATGTAGTGCTGTCCACCTGCAACTAAGGCTGGCAAAAAATTGCCGTTGCTTATTAAAGTTGAATCTATCAATTCAGAGCTTGGATTAAAAATCATATCGGTAACATTGGTTTTACCCAATGATTGATAGACTGAATTCTCGCCAAAAAAGATATTCAATCTTCTACCTGTCTCTACATCGATGGCATAGCCCGGAAACCATCCAAGTCCATTTGTTCCAGAATTGTCAGGCTTACCATCTTTACCAATAGAGGGACTTGTCCGCACCTCCATCATTTTACCATTATCAACTGTAGTCAAAATAAATTCTTGGGTATATGAACTTTGCGCCGATTCAACCACAATACACCGGCTCCATTTAGATTTGTCAGAAGTGAATACTATATCTACATTGTTCAGGTCCTTGACATGCAGAGTGCCGGAATTAGGATCAACCAATATTGGGCCGGCTTCAAAACTCAATGGAGATATAAAACTATAATCCAGATCAGATTGCCGAATTTTTGAACTCACCAATGGATAAAATAAATATTCATTTTCATCATCAAAACTGATTGTAACGGAATTTTTGTATGGATCCAATCTTAAAGTGCTTATCGTATTGGAATTATCTTCTACATCTTTAATCGCATCAAACCACCATGGGCCATTAGCTTTTTTGTAATCAATTGATTGACTCAAAATCCCATACTCGCTGTCTATTTTGTCTCCAGGTTCCAAAGTTTGTTTTAGAAGAATTTTAAAACCTAAATCTGCAAAAGAACCCTGATTGTTTTTAGAGAGTATGCTATCAGATTTGTATACCTGATTCTCATGTATATCTGTTAATTCAAAGTATGTTTCATTATTCTTAAAATTACATATTTTACTATTTGAATCAGTAGGGCCTATAATTTTTATTTGATAATTTTTATTGAGGTCAATTTTGGATTCATCCGTAATATAAATATCAAAAGGGCCTTTACCTGCTTCATAACTTACCTTGCCATTGTTAGTATTGTTTAATATCGATTCTCGCATTTCATCATTAATGGACAAAATATTTTGATTGCCCTGACCTGCTAATCTGGTAATGAGAGGTTCGAATTTTTTATTTGTTTTATCCAATACAACTTCATGCACTTTGACATTTTGGTTTCCCTCTATATAAGATCTCTGTTGTCCTGATTGACTAATTGGGTCAAAATCTTTAAAATTATTGTGTGCATAAGCTACCGCTACATAGTAATATTTGTTACCTATTTGCAAAGGCTCATTCATCAGGTAATCATAATCTAAAATCAACGTATCAAGAGCATTGCCATCATTGCCTTCAACTTTTAAATTTTGTACCCACTCTTCAACTCCATTAATATCTTCTTCCAGTGTCCAGTTGGATATATTTTTTACACCATTGGCTATATCTGAATTATAAATTAGTACACTATTTTCTTCGCCCAAATAATTGACATCAAAATTATAATTATTAACTTGATAAATTTTATACCCTTCAAATTTATAGAATATTCCAATTTCTGCGTTATTGTAATTAATATTTTCTGAATAAGAAAAATTTTTATTATTGGACTCAGGATAATTATTAGAAAATTTAAGTACAATCTTATTGCCACTAGAATTTGATGATATTTCAGGCGCCGATGGACCGGAAACATGCTTCCAACAATCTTGCATCAATTGCCTGGCTTTTATATTTTGAGCTATTATTCGCCGTGTATCAGGGCAAGGATGGTAGACATTGCGTGCCAGTGTTATTGCGACAATGGCTTCGTTGCTCTGACCAGCTGC
>JAYUTD010000219.1:0-5059 GCA_043755305.1 Saprospiraceae bacterium | reverse complement strand
TCGGAGTATTTTTCCCGCAAACATAGCATCGCTATGGTGAGGACAAAAATATGAGAAAGTGCCAATGTTTGCAGGCATCTCTGCTTGCAGTAGAGATTCAACTGCAAATTCTGGGTTAAAATATTTCTGCCAAATCAATGGTCAGATCGGGAATAGTAAATGGTGAAAGCAAATCTGATTTTACATAGGTTTGCATACGTTTGTACTTTCCATCTTCCAGTAAAAATACCTCGATCAATTCTTCTTTTGGCATTACAATCCAATATTCCTTTACACCTGCTTCTTCATATACACTGTATTTATCATTCAAGTCTTTTTTAGAATTAAATGGAGACAATACTTCGATTAAAAAATCCGGCACACCAAAGCAGCCAGCTTCTTCTATGATTTCCGAATTGCATACCACTACGATATCCGGCTGAACGACTGTAGTAGCCTTGTCTCTTTTAAGATTATTTACCGGTAGGATTACATCATACGGTGAAATAAAAACCCTGCACTTTTGCTTCTTTAAAAAATTTGCTATATCTCTGTGTAAATTTCCCACAACTGTTTGGTGCTTTGTCCAGGGTGCAGGACTCATTCTGAATAGTTTTCCCCGGATGATTTCTACCATTTCTTCAAACTCAAAATGGATATAATCTGCATAGGTGTAGATTTTGCCATAGTCGCCTGATGGTTCTTCTGCAAAATATTGATCTAGTTCTTGTTCGTTCATATGATATAGTCCTTAGATAAAATAATACCAAATTTAATACATTTTGAAATTGTATGCAAAAATAATGGTGAAATTTTCATCCATATACATTATAATAAGTAATAACATTGTAGTGAAATAGCTGCCATTACTTATTATATCACTTGGTCATTAAATAGCGTAAATAAACATAGTTGTCTTTATCTAAAAATACTTTATGGTTTGGTTCTCTCCTTTAGGAGAGTTAGAGTGGTGAAACCATAAAGTATTTTTTGTGCTTTATATTATACACACCAAAAATAATTCTTGCATTTTCATCCAAATACAATATAGTAAAAAATAACATTATTGTGAAATAGCTACCGATAAGTATTATAAAATTTGGTCACTAGATTGAGTAAATACACATTGTAGTTTTATCTAATCAATTTTCTATAGTTGTTCCAGGGTCTTCCAGCATTGATAAAGTCCGCGAGGCACATGGTAACAGCCTTTCCATTTGCCGCCTTTCAATGGCAGCAATACTTCGCCTCTGCGATTGAGGTAGCCAAACCATTCTCTATATTCAGTGTCTTTGAATTTCCTCCATGTATAATCATGTACTTTTTCAAACCACTGCATACACCGTTCATCTTTACTATGCAAATAAGACTTGAGTAAAGCGATCAATGTCTCAATGTGCACCCACCACAATTTTTGGTCCCACTCCAACTGTTGCGGCGGATGGCCTTTGATGTCCATAAAATAATATAGGCCGCCAAATTCATTGTCCCAGGCATACTCAATGTTTGTCAATACGATCTCTTTGGCTTTGTCAATGAGCATTGTGTCTTTGTTTCTTACTGCGATATCTGTAATAAACCACATGGCTTCTATGGCATGTCCAGGATTCAACAATCGCCCTTCAAACGAATTAGAAAAATGGCCACGCTGATCTACATTCTCAAGGATAAGTCCTGAAGCGTTGTCATAGAATACATCCATGACTTCATGCACACAGTTGGCAAGCAGTTTTTCAACCATTCCCTTATCGAGCAGGTGTTCAAGTTCCAAAGCAAGGTTGCTTAGTATCATAGGTAAGGCAAAATTCTTAAGACTTCTGGTCGATGCTATGCCTTTTGACCACTTGCCCTTGGGGTTCTCTTGTCTGGCTAATATGTTTCTAAAGGTAGCCAATGCAAGGTCGGCATATTGGGCATCGTTTGTAGCTGTATACAATTGGCCAAATGCCTGTGCAGCAAAGCAATCAGAAAATATATTGTAAGTTGCGACCAAAGGCAATCCTTGTCTGTTTAAAGAAAAATAAAAACTACCATCTTCCGCCCGACCGTGCCTGACCAAAAAATCCGCACCATGCAATGCAATGTCAAGCCACTGTTGCTTTTGTTCCACTTGATTGTACAACATAGCAAACATCCAGGTCTGCCTTCCTTGCAACCAAATAAATTTATCTGTATCAAATACGCTTCCATCCCGATTGAGGCAGGTAAAGAAGCCACCACATTCTTTATCTAAGGAGTGCTGTTCCCAAAAGGGAATGACATTCTCCAATAGTTCACTTTTGTATTGAATGGCCAATTTGTTAAAATTCATTTCCTCACTTTAATTTTTAATACCAATAGTTTACCACAAATTTAAACAAATAATTAAAACTCAATGATCCTTCATAATTAACTACTACAGGACAATCATTGCTAGGAATTTAGATTAGCATTTGACCAGTATACAAAATGTACTCGAAGTTATACTTTGATATCAAATATCTACTTAGGTTATGGTTCCATATATCATGGTGTGATAAATTTAGCGTCAAGAAAAGAAGTACTTAAACATCATTATTTTCCGTATCTTTGTATTCTATACTTTAAATCATCATGCGCAAAATATTATTTGGTTTTCTTTTTACATTGATTTCAGTTATCGGCTCTGCACAGACTTTGGTTATCAACGAACTCGATTGTGACACCCCGGGCATTGACGACAAAGAATTTGTAGAACTAAAATCTTCATTACCCAATTTTCAGCTGGACGGCTATGTCGTCGTATTCTTTAATGGATCTGCCAATGGCGGCAATCTTTCTTATCTGGCATTGGATCTTGATGGATATACTACTGATGTCAATGGCATTTTTCTCATTGGCAGCAATACTGTAACTCCATTCCCGCAATACATGATACAGGTCAATGTAATCCAAAATGGCGCCGATGCTGTAGCAATCTATAAAAATGACGCAACCAACTTTCCAATAGGCACCTTAGCCTATGTTGACAATACATTGGTTGATGTATTGATATATGGTACAGCCGATCCCGATCCCATAAGTACATTAGATATTTTTAAAGCGTTCAATCCCAATATTAAGTTAATCAATGAAGGCGGCGGAAACAATACAAATTCCATTGCAAGAAACAACGACGGAAGCTACACTGCCGGCACACCTACGCCACGCAAGCCTAATGATGGCAGCGGCATCATCCTGAATGGTTTGCTCACCACTCTTAGTAAAATTAAATATATGGAAAGTGAATCTATCGACATCACTTTTACCACAGAGCTAAACGTAAGCGAAGACCTTATCATTAAGTTCACATTGACCAATGGGTTTTTTACGAATGCAGATATTAGCGGACCTTCGAATGTGGTAATCCCGCAAGGGAAAAACACCATTTCAGCCCGTATTACTATCATTGACGACAATGAGGATGAGGGCGATGAAGAGATGCTAATAAATATTGCTGCATTGCCAAGTAAATACCTTGTGGTCAATAATAGTATAATTGTTAGGATAGAAGACAATGACTTTAAAGTTGCAAACTTTGGTACGCCGCTTAAACCCACAAGAGGTAAAGTACTGAATACAAAACCGCCCGGATATTACAATAGTATAAATGGGCGTTCTGGCACTGATCTGAGACAGACTTTGCAAGATATCATTGCCAACCCATCCATAGTGAGGGCACAGACATACAATGATGTAATAAACATGCTAAAAGAAGCAGACCAAAATCCCGAAAACAGCAATCAAGTCTGGTTGGTATATAGTGAAGAGCCAAGGTCAAAGTTTGATTTCCAACTTACTTCAGACAACTTCAATACCTGGAACAGAGAACATACCTGGCCCAGGTCAAGGGGCGGATTTGACAATAGAATGGGGGATGATGCTTTCGATGGAAAAAATATATATTGGGAAACAAATGCCGATTCTACCAGACATGCCAACTCAGATGTGCACGGTTTAAGAGCGGAAGACAGCCAGGAAAACAGCTCACGGGGCAATCAGTTTTATGGTGAGTACAATGGCCCTATGGGTAACTCAGGTAGCTTCAAAGGTGATGTCGCAAGAGGAATTTTTTACCTGGATGTGAGGTACAATGGATTGGAAGTAGTCAATGGCTTTCCTGAAACTGAAGTGGGAAAATTTGGCGATCTCGCTACCTTACTTGAGTGGCATAGAAACGATCCGCCCGATGACTTTGAAATGAATAGAAACAATGTAGTCTATACCTGGCAGTACAATCGCAATCCCTTTATAGACATGCCAGATTTAGTAGAATATTTTTGGGGCAATAAAACAGGTGAAGTATGGAATAACCCATCTGCTACCAATGAAAAATCATCCTCTCCCTATAAAATATACCCCAATCCAAGCAGTCAAGTGATAAATATAAAAGGCATCAATAGCGAAACAAGCATAGCATTGTACAATGGACAAGGTATAGTGATCTATACAAAAAATACAAATACAGACACAACAATTGACACCCCACTTATCAAAGGACTTTACACCATTAAACTAAAGACAAAAGACAAGCAGTTTATAGAAAAAATTGTAGTGGATTAAATAATCTATTACACACGCACGATCTAATGTGTATGTGTAACAAAATGTACATTTTTTTATCATGCCCTTGTTTTACGCATTGGGATTGATTGGCATGATAAAAAATACTTCTTGGTTTGGTTCTCTCCTCCAGGAGAGTTAGAGAGGTGAAACCATAAAGTATTTTTCGTGGATTATGTTGTACATCCACGATCTAAAAGTTGAATAAAGCATTGAAAAAAATAACCTATCTTTGTATGCAAAATAATTTAAGATGAAAACAATAGTATTGTTGTTGCTGATGCTTATTACCGCACATACATTTGCCCAATCTGAAAAAGTTTCTAAAAAAGACTTAAAGAAAATTTATAAATGCATGAAAGGTCATTTTTCAAGTGAAGATCAATCTAAAAAAGATTCCACTTATTTCAATATAAGTCTTACTATGGCGCCGCTTTGGAAAGATGACAGCGGCTATTGGCTTTATGTAGAGCAAGCCGTCTCGACAGCGCTTAACAAGCCCTATAGACAAAGAATCTAC
>JAYUTD010000218.1:0-5059 GCA_043755305.1 Saprospiraceae bacterium | reverse complement strand
CGTTTACAATCTGTTACCCGGGCTTTATGTTGTGCAATACAACTACAATGGTCAGATGTATGCTGAAAAATTTATGAAGCTGTAATTTTGGTTTGTGGTCTTATTGTTTATTTCAACTTTTGGTCTATTATTCAATAGCATTCATCGATTGGAAAAAACAAAATGCCCGCTTTCAGGGTTTTATACTTTTATTTCAGTACATTATTCTAAATGAAAGAAAGACTTACAGGCATGTTATTATTTTCAATTTTATTTCTGTCTATTGAAATATATACCTTTGGGGGATTCAAATCTGTATTTGGTGAAAGCCGGTATTGGAATTTCATAAACATTGCCTTTATAATTCAAAGCCTATTGGTTGCATATGCTATTTATCAATTAGCCATTGGCCTCCAAAATGGTACAGCAATCCGATCCTCATCAGCCAATTTTTGGCTGGGCATTGTGGTGACGAGTACCCTTTCTAAATTGATTTTCTGTATTGGGTTGTTTGCACAAGATAGCGGCAGACTGATCGGCGCAATCTATAATTTTGCCCATGCAAAACTTACTTATTCAGGTGTGGAGAATTTCGTGCCTTCGAGGCGTAGTTTTTTAAACAATACTGCGCTTGCCATAGCTGCCATCCCTTTCGGGGCTATGCTCTACGGTATGGCAAAGGGCAAGTATAAGTACACTGTAAAAAATGTGCAGCTAGCATTCAAAGATCTTCCAAGAGCCTTTGATGGGTTTAAAATAGTACAAATATCTGATGTACATTCCGGCAGTTTTGATGACATAGACGAAGTGAAAAGAGGCATCGATCTTGTAAATGACCAAAAAGCAGACCTGTTATTGTTTACAGGTGACCTTGTCAATTCACAGAAGGATGAGATTAATCCATTCATAGATATTTTTAGCGAGCTTACTGCTAGGCATGGTAAATATGCAGTGCTCGGCAACCATGACTACTATGGTCTTTATGGAGAACCGGAGCACAACAAAAAAAATTATTGGGATGATTTCATGGGCAAGTTCAAATCTATGGGTTTTACCTTACTCAATAATGAAAATACCTGCATCGAAAAAAACGGTCAGCAAATATGTCTCGCAGGTGTTGAAAATTGGGGCGCCGGCAGGCATTTTCCCAAACACGGTGATTTGGACAAGGCGCTTACTGGTGTGAACGATGACGCTTTTACAGTATTGATGAGCCATGACCCCAGCCATTGGGACCACCACGTACTGCCTCATGTTAAAAATATACACCTCACCTTAAGCGGTCACACCCACGGCATGCAATTTGGTATCGACATGCCTGGCTTCAAGTGGAGTCCGGTAAAATACAGGTATCCGAGATGGATGGGCTTGTATGAGGAAGATGGCCAATATTTATATATCAACAAAGGCTTTGGTTTTCTTGGCTTCCCCGGGCGTGTGGGCATGTGGCCTGAGATTACGGTCATAGAATTGAAGGCGGTGTAAACCTCTAAATGACTGCCCATTATCATAAATACTTCAATAAAAATCGTAAAGTTTCCTGAACTTACAATGCAGTTTTCTTAAACTTTGCTTTGTATTCCCAAATTACATATTTTTGAAATATATTTTCACAATTTATTAATTTTATTAAATTGTGTAGGGCAATCTTTGCACTTATCAATTTTTTATACTAATTTTATACCTTATAGCAATATTAAGGGTCACATTTTGATGAAAAATGTGACTATGAAATAACAGTACTAACATTCATTAAACGAAAAACAACACTTTATTATGGAAAAATACACCGTATTGACGAACCCTGTATTTTGGACAGTTTTATTATTTGTGCTTGCATTTTTAATAAGGTGGTACAATGATAGAAAAAAACCTGCTCTTGAAAACGCAAGATTCATTAGGCTTTTCAATAGGATTCCACCGCCTAACCAAATTAGTCATATACCCCATCAGTATGTTCATTTTGGTCTAAAAGGTGATCCTAAAAATATACCGATAGTCGATGAAAATGACGAACCAATTAATCATGAAAAGGTGGCATGTAATTGCAGCGCAAATGCAAAAATTTATATTGAGGTAATAACGCTTACAGGCCCAAATATGGTTGCTGAAGGTGGCAATCCACCCACATCAACTATAAGTACCCCTACAGGTCAAGATCCTCCAAAAAAAGAAGGCATGGGCTTGAATTTGTTATGCAACAACCAATATGTAACTATATCTAATATTCTTTCTTATAGTAACTATTTAAATGACCATATCAATTTTTCGTCCTCAAATAAAGGAGATAAAGTAAAAATAGCGCTAATTGATACGGGACTAAGTAGAATAGACAAAAGCGAAATGTTTCTTTCAGGATCAACTAATGTTTGCAATGAATTCAATGATGCTGATAAAAATGGTCATGGTACATTTGTATATTATTTTACAAAAGTGGGGCTTGCAAAAAAGGGCATTAAAAATTATGAAATACATCCTTACAATGTAGCAGATGAAAATGGAAATTTAGTTTACAGTAAAATACTTTGTGCTATGGTTGATGCTGCTGAAAAAGGCATAGAGAATATAAATTTAAGCTTTGGATTTTATCAGCATTTGCCAGAATTTAAGTCGTTCATTGATTTATTCTTAAAAACTTACCCTAAGGCTAAGATTGTCTGCTCAGCTGGAAATGAAGAAATGGAAATCAGCCCCTTTAGCTCTTCCAGCCCAAGCACAGTAGGCGGTAATAGAACACCTCACCCACCATCGTATTATCATTCCGATTGCTCAAATATTTACCAAATTACCGCCTTACAAATAGCTAAAAATAAGGGAGGCGCAACTCTTGAGGTATGTGATTTTACGAATTTTGAAAGCAAAATCAATCTTGCATGCCAAGGTTCGTTTAGGTTGAGGTTGAATAATGAAAATTGCTTAGTGGAAGGCACTTCTTTTGCAGCACCATTTTTTACGGGGTATTTTAGTGATCTATCTGTAGGCCAGTTGTTAACCAAAATAACAGATATACAAACCAATTCTGCAAGGATAATGGTGGAAAATAATCATCTGTTAACATTACCATTGCAATGTTTAGTTTCTAATAGATTTTAAAATGGTTAGATGCCTTTTCATATTCTTTTTTCTACTTAAGTTGCCAACAATAAATATTAAACAGGAATATGAAAAGGCATCAAAGTTATCTTATTTAGAAGAAATTTATGCTCTAAGAAATTTGCTCAATAAAATTAAATATGACAAAGATAGTACTGCTTTAGTCCAATTTAAATTGGGAAACCGATATGAAATCCAAATAGCCAAAAATCCAGTTTTCAAAGACTCTGCTTTATATTTTTACAATCAATCCCTACAATACTTATACATAAGTGATAAAATAAAAAAAGCATCTAGAGCCAGCATAAAATTAGGTGGATTTTATAGAAAAAATAACGAACCTGTTTTAGCAATTAAAACGCTTTTCAAAGGTTTTGATTTTATCAATCTACCTAACATGTCTGATTACTTGACGGAAATTACCCAAATATTTATGGATAGCCACAATTACCAACTAAATATTTCCGCACTCAAATTACAAAGACTAATCTTAAGTATATCCAAAGAAAACGATCCATTTACTATTTATGAAAATTTAATTAAATTAAGTAGACAAGATACAGTTAGTCGCCAAACAGCCTCAATAAAATACCTGAATGAAACACTTAACTTTATTGAAAAGCATAAAGATTTGGAAAATAAAAGGCTGGGAACATTAAATGATCTTGGGATTAAATATAAAGAGTTGGGAGACTATAAAAAAGCGGAATTTTACTATAACAAAATGAAAAATGATACGCTCAATACAACTTCAATTTTATACCACAACAACCTTGGAGATTTATACACCAAAATGAAAAAATACAAACTGGCCGCATATCATAGAATCGCCGCGTATAAATTGCTGAGCTTAGATTCAACCACTCATCCCAACAATCTAGCCTATAATCTAGTAGGTATGGCAGAATTAAAAATAGATATTAACCAACTTGACTCATCCCTTTTTTACATTGACAAAGCTTTAGGTACTTATCCAATAGATAAAAATGGTATAGTTAAAACCGAATTTCTTAAAGACTTTTTCGAAAGAAAAATTTACCGCTACTCCATCCAAAAAAAGATATCAAAAAACTACTTCAATCTCAAAGAATTAATTGAAATCGATTTTATCACCGATGCCTTGCGCAAAAGGCAAACAGACGAAGCTTCAAAAGCCGACATAAGAGCTACAGCAATAAACTTCTACAAAAGCGCCGTACCTGATTGTATAGACCTCAATGAAGAAAAACAAGCCCTCTATTTCAAAGAAAAAGCCAAAAGCATCTTACTCATCGAAAACTATTTACAACTCACCAATGAAAAAGAAATCCTCGATTTTAAGTATGCTGTTGATGGTTTACTGAAGCAAAAGGAAGTAGATTCTGTATCTATTGCTAGGGTTTTTACCAAATTGAAGCCAATTCTGGAACTTATCGTAAAAAAATACGAAACCAACCAAAGTGTCAATAATGAAGTATTCTCTGATGCCATAGAAAAATCAATGGCTACCAACAAACCTGACCATGCCTACCTCGATTTTTTTGAGACCGAAAATGAAATGCTTGTTTTCCAGATCACCAATCAAATCAAGGTTCATCGTCTACCATTAAACCCGCAATTGGCTGACATCGTACTTCAATATAAAAAGGAAGTAGCCAATAAAGATGGCGACCTTCGCCTTGCTCCAATCATTTACGATGCTATCATCAAACCATTGGGGCCATTACCTAAAAATCTTACCATCATTCCCGACTCTTACTTAAACCACTTGCCTTTTGAAACCTTGCACTCGGGCAACCATGCAGACCCAAATGATTACTCTACCTACGATTTCTTAATCAAAAAACACAATATAGACTACAATTACTCACTGGGTATGGCATCGCTTATGCACGATAAAAAAAGTAAGTCGCATGGCAAGCATGTTTTTTTACCCACTTTTACGTTTCCGCCAACAGAAGAAAAAAAGGTGTATGCGGCCGAAAGACAAATGCTCATTCCGCTTCTC
>JAYUTD010000217.1:0-5068 GCA_043755305.1 Saprospiraceae bacterium | reverse complement strand
GTATACCATTGCCATTGTCTCCGATAGATACAATAATATTTTCAGCGGTTCTCCTGGTAATTAGTCTAACCAGGGGACGATACTCTTGACCTGCCGATGTTTGCGCAAGTTCCTTTTTCTTTTCATTCACTACATAAAATGCATTGGTAATGATATTGAGAAAAACCCTGCCGATGTCTTGCGGAATTACCATGGCTTTACCCATATTTACATCAAGATCAGTTTCCATTTGGGCATTGAACGATTTATCCTTTGCACGCAATCCGTGGTAGGCCAGTTTGAGGTATTCTTCTGCCAGAGCATTGATGTCTACCAATTCTTTCTGTCCAGTGCTTTTTCTTGAATGCTGCAACATACCTTTGATGATGCCATCTGCACGTTTGCCATGATGGATAATTTTAAACAAATTTTGGTTTATGTCTTCTATTAGTTTCGCTTCATTATCAAAATCTCTTTTGTCTTTTGCTTGGTCTTGTTTAAGTTCTTCTATCAATTCTGTATTGAGTTCGGCAAAGTTATTGACAAAGTTCAATGGATTTTGAATTTCATGCGCTATGCCGGCCGTCAATTCTCCGAGCGAAGCCATTTTTTCTGAGTGAATGAGTTGTGCCTGTGTAGCCTGCAATTCCTCCATAGATTTTTCCAATGCTGCCTTTTGTTCCAAAATTTCATTGGTTCTAATAGCTACAAGATTTTCCAATGAGTTTTTTTGCTTTTCCAAAATCTGTCGCTCAGTTTCATCTCTAATCTTCTGTTCTTTCTCTTTCTTATTTTGACGATTGAGGTAGATTCCAAATCCAACAATCCAAAACACCAAAAAGGCAGAAAGGCTGTCAACAATGTCTGACATTTGTTTGACATTATTAAACAGGATTTCGGAAAGGATTTCAAGAAATTTCAGCGACGTAAATGGGCCTATCAACCAAAAAATATTGCGTACATTTCTTGACTCTCTTATATCATACAAAAAAATGAAAAGGAACAAAAAAACGATAAAATATTCGTATTCCTGGATAAATCTAATTTCAGCTGTTTGCCCTATAAAACAAAGTGCTGCTGTAATTACAGGCAAAAACCTCAAAACACGCCATTTATCGACATGCTTAGCCTTAAGGTCTAAGTACTTTTCAAAGAAATAAGCTATCGCAAATCCTAAAACACCATGAAGAAAAGTCTGGAAAAAATCCATTAAATATAAGGTTTACTGTAAATAAATTAGTTAAGCAAGGTACTGAAAAATCGTTTACTTACATATTTTTTAATCAATTATCGGGCAAAAACCAGTGTTGTGGAGGTGCCTGTTAATCAAAAGGATAAACTAGCCCAATTTTCGCCCTTATTTTGTCCATCGTATCCATTACTTTTAAAGTCAGCTGATGAGGAAGTAAAGGGCTTTCTTTTGACCCGTTTTCTATACATTCGATAAAGTGTTTTATTTCAAATTCAAATCCATGGGATGGTCTGGGATCAATAAATTCTTCTACAAGCTGGTCTTGTGAATCATACCTTAGCGCTGTTTTTGTTTTCCAAAACAAAGGTATGGCTATGTAGCCAAGCTCTCCATAGATATACACTGTGCTCAATGTCCTATGCTTAAAAGAACAATATAGATTAGCCTTTGCATCACCATAGTCATAATGTATACTCAGCGATTCATCCACACTTGTCTGGCTAAATTCTGCTGTGCAGTGCATATCGATAAAATTATCGCCCAGGTAATGGAACGCATTGTAAATTACATACACACCTATATCTAATAGTGCCCCACCCGCTAGCTTCGGATTGTATACCCGACTTTCAAAATTTTGCGGTGCAAGAAAGCCAAAGTCAATATTTACATATTTTACCTTACCGATACTACCATCCGTTACCCAGGACTTTGCCCTGGAAGTAGCTGGTAGAAAATAGGTCCACATAGCATCCATTAGCATTAGGCCTTTTGATTGGGCCAGCTTGCTCAAAATCTGGTATTGCCTTGCATCGGTTGTAATGGATTTTTCACAAAGGACATGCTTGCCTGCTTCCAAAGCACTTTTTGCAATTTCAAAATGCGTATTGTGTGGGGTGCCTATGTATATTGCATCTACCTGGCCATTGTGAATGACATCCTCGTAACTGCCATAAGCCGGAATGCCATGTGCATTAGCAAAGTCAGCAGCCTTAGCTGGTTCTCTGGAGCCTGCCATGACTATGCTGCTTCCATTGATAAAGTCAAATTCTTTCGTAAATGTAGTACCTATCTTGCCTAGTCCAATGACACCGAAATTCATATTTTTAGTTTTAATAAGTTAATGCCAGTATTTTTTTACGTTTTGGTAAATTGTCTGTAGCTACACAGATTTCTTTTTCTGGCCCGGCTATTTTATGCTCTAATTATTTTTGCTTGGCTTCAAGTGCCGGCAATTCTTTTTTATACAATTCTGCATCCCATACTATGTTCCACCTGCTGACGTAATCTCCCAAGGGTCCAAGGCCTACCATTGCCCTTCTTTTGTCGACATTGTCCGGATCCTCCAGAGGGAGAATGTAGTTTTTGCCGGTCTCACTGTCAGTGCCTATCTGACTTCCATAGGTTTGTCTTCGTCCTTCTCTGAGTGCCACTCTATCTTCGAGCAATGCAAGAGAACTACCTGTTGCCTTTTTATTTTTAACTGCTTCACGCATTATGGGTAAATATTTCTGTTGGGTCGCTAAATCTGAATGCTGAATTACCAAGAACAATGTCTGGTTTGCCTGACCACCAACTTCATCGGCACCTACCCAACCATATTTATCCAGTATAGCTATTATTCTTGCCAAATTTTTTTCGTCTTTTTCCGCCATTATTTGACCCAAACTGTCTACCTGTCTACTTTTAAATCCATATTTTTCATATTCTTTTTCAAACAAATTGCGTATATCCTGGTCGTCGCTGTATATCTCCAACAATTCTTTTTGAAGGGCTTTGTTGTAATTCACTTCAATTTTATCTGACTCAGCCTGTATTGCATCAACAATAGATTTCCATCTTACATCATCATGTAGTGACACTAAATCCAAATCTGATTTCATGTGACGTACATTGGTCCAACCGTTTTTTTTGGAAAGGGCCAACCATTCAAAAGCGAGATCAATCTCTCCGCTCAATGCTGCACTGCAGGCTGCGTCGTACATATCACCCTTATTGCTATTGTCAAATACAAAGGCTTCTTTAAACAACAGGACTGCAGATTTAAAGTCCTGTCTATCATAAGCCGCTATGGCTTTGCTTGCCAACTCTTTGTAAGATTGACCGGACGCACTCAATGCAAAGACGTAAAAGCAAGCGATTAAACCATTTTTCATTGCTGTTTATTTTTAATTAGCTAACATTGACACCTATCTAAATAATAAGAATTTCAAAAATAAGGATTATTGCACAATATTTCATAGGTCTGCAAAATGAAACTCACTTTTACTATGCCACAATGACAAATGGATACATAATCTCTGTTAGACTTGCAATTGATTTTTCCATTTTTAAGGATCATAAGAAATATGGAATCCCATACGATAAATCTTCCATTCGGGTTGAAGGATTGTCGAAAAGGTAAAATTCTCTTGGATAGACAATGCAAAAATTAAATAATTATACTAAACTATTTTTTATCAATCAATTACACATTAGATAATAATTCAATACATTAAAAGGCTTATCGTTTTTTTATATTAAATAAATCTCCTATATTTGTGCTATTATTTTGTTTTATGGAAAAAGTGCCTTTAGAAATAGTAGCGATTAGCCATAGCGTGTCACATTCGCACAACTATGCTGTGATTCTGGGAGAAGCAGAGGGCAGCAGGAGATTGCCAATTGTCATCGGAGGCTTTGAAGCCCAAGGTATAGCAATGGCTGTAGAAAAGATGACTCCTAACAGGCCTTTAACACACGATTTATTTAAAGCTGTGATGGACAATTACTCCATCGTGGTAAAAGAGGTCATCATCAATGACTTACTTGATGGCATTTTTTATGCGCAGCTAATCTGCGATCAGCACGGTGATGTATCTGTTATTGATTCAAGGACATCTGATGCTATTGCAATGGCTGTCAGATTTGGGTGCCCCATTTTTACCTATGAGTTTATTCTTGATCAGGCAGGTGTAGAGATGGATATAGACAAAGATATGGTTTCATCTGCTACCAGACCAAGCGCTGCAAAAGGTATCCAAACTCTTTCCATAGATGATTTGGAAATGCAACTAAATGAAGCCATCGAGGCTGAAGACTATGAAACGGCGGCAAGACTCAGAGATGAAATTTCTAAGCGCAAGTCAAATTAACCACTCCTTTTTTTTATATTACCGGTAGACTTAGGGTAAATTTGCAATATATAATTGATTTGCTTATATTTGAATATAAAATCAATTACAATGGGCTATAGACTGTATTTTTTATTATTGCTATCCAATGTTGGTTTCGGCCAAAATACCCTCATAGATTTTCTTGACAAACACGCCAAACATTATGCAGATCTTTCTGATCAAGTCTGGAGGTATGCAGAACCCGGCTACCAGGAAAGTAAAACGGCCAAAGCATTGATTGCCGAGCTTACGCAGGCTGGATTCAAGTTACAGCTTGGAGTTAGCGATATGGAAACTGCTTTTATAGCAAGTTATGGCAGTGGTCACCCAATAATCGGTATTTTAGCAGAGATGGATGCACTGCCAGGTTTGTCACAGGAGGCAGTACCATTTAGAAAAGCAATGGCACATACTTCCTACGGTCATGCTTGTGGCCATAATTTATTTGGGGTAGGATCCGTAGCAGCGGCAGTAGCAATAAAAGAATGGATGTCGGAAAATAAAATCTCGGGTACCATTAGATTAATAGGCACTCCTGCCGAAGAAGGAGCGGGTGGCGGCAAAACCTACCTCGTAAAAGAAGGAATCTTCAATGATATTGATGCTGTTTTGCATTGGCATCCAGGCGACGATAACGAAGCAAGTCCCAATTCCTCGCTCGCATACAGAGTGGGTAATTTTCATTTTGACGGATTGGCTGCCCACGCATCTGCCAGCCCGGAAAAAGGGAGGTCAGCCTTGGATG
>JAYUTD010000216.1:0-12928 GCA_043755305.1 Saprospiraceae bacterium | reverse complement strand
CATGATTTGTTTTAGTTCTGCAAAACAAAACTAATCATTTTGGGATAGCTGTTATAGGCTATCCCTTAATTATTTAAGTCGGACAATAGTGATAAATTATATATAAATGAAACACATTATTGCATTGACTTTTGCGGGCCTATTGGCTTTAAATTACTTATCAGGCCAGGAATTTAAATACAAAGGCCTTAACCTCTTTGGTCTGGAGTATGTTGCCGGTGATAGTACAAAGGGAGCCATAAGAACACTTTTTTATGATATGGATGCAGATGGCGATCAGGATGCTATTTTAGTCGGCATTGACAGCGTGGATAAGGTTGATAATGTAGCCTTCAACAACATTCACTACTTCATGGAAATACAGGAAAATACAGGTGATAGGTGGCATCCATCCTTCAAAACAAGAAAACCATTTATGGATAACTTTCCTTTTCCGAATGGGTATTTTTACCCTTCCATTGGAGATTTGAACAACGATAAAATGCCAGATTTTATCGTTTCATCGGGTGTTGATTCCTTTCTGAATCTTCAGACCTTACTATATCAGAGAAAATCCATGAGTGGTGGTAATCAATTCAAAATCATTGGTACGGATTCCCTTGAATTAAACCCTTTTATTTCCGGCAGTTTCTTCGTACCGGAACTGGTGGATATGGATATGGATGGTGACCTTGATTTACTGATGAGCGGATTTCTTTCAGTATTAAATGATGTAGGAGAAGAAATACAAAAACCAATGTTTCTTTACGCCAAAAACATTGGCACAATCAATAAACCAAAGTTTCGTGGTTGGTACCCCAATCCATATGGCCTCGCTGGTGCAATCATTGACCTTCAATTGAGCACAGTAGGTGATATCGACAATGACAATGACAATGATATACTATCTCTGGCCACAGTAGATACATTTAAAGTATTTACATTTTTGCAAAACAACCATACTCCAGATGGAAAGCCAAATTTCAATTCTTTCAGCACCTTGTTGGATCTACCACAGGCTGGGAATTCAGAAAGTTTGTATCCACCATCCTTAGTAGACATAGATGGCGACGGTGATATGGATATTTTTCTTGTGCAAGACTTAAAAGCTACTGGCGCAGGAATAGGATATTATGAAAATATGGCTTGCTCAGAAGTACTGGATAATACAATTACTCGTGTAGGTAATACACTTCAGGCAAGTATACCTAATGTAAAATACCAATGGTATGATTGTACCACTGCCACTGACATTTCCGGGGCAACCGCACAAATTTTTGCACCTGATAAAAGCGGAAAGTATGCAGTAAAGCTGGATAACAATAAGGGATGTGAAAATAGATCTATTTGTTATGAATTTGTGATTTCAGCAACAAAAGAACTGGATATTGCAAGTCAGGTAACCATATATCCTAACCCGACTGACGATTACTTTTCCATCTCCAATTATACCGGGTATACTATCTCGATAATTAAAATAGTCAGTAGTGCAGGTCAGGTATTAAAAACTATGCCCGGCAATCAAATTGAAAAAATAAGTACAAAAGGATTAATATCCGGTAATTACCTTGTAGAGATAAATTGCAATGGCAAAAAGATTATCAAGCAATTATCGGTACAAAGGTAATAAATATGCTGCGTATAGTATGACAAAAAGAAAGGAAAGGAAAAACTTTTCACTGCATAAAAATAAATGAATCAACCATTATCACTATCTTAAGTGACTAATGTCATATCATGCCTAAGCAAAATACATTACTTTACAAAAATAATTGACAAAGTGATACAATCCTCTTTCAGAAAATGTTGATGTACAAATCCACGTAATAAATACTTATGCACAATAAATAATCAATTTACTCATATAATGGAAACAACAGAACAACAAATTACTGCAATGCCACGTATAGGTGACAAAGCACCGGAATTTAAAGCTACAACTACGCAGGGTGAAATTAATTTTCCCGGAGACTACAATGGCAAGTGGGTCATACTATTTAGCCATCCTGCAGATTTTACGCCTGTGTGCACATCAGAGTTTATGACCTTTGCAAAAATGGAGCCTGAATTTAAAGCTTTAAATTGCCAGCTGATTGGCTTGTCAATCGATGGCTTATACAGTCACATAGCATGGCTTCGGACCATAAAGGAAAAAATCGAATTCAAAGGCATGAAAAACATGGAGGTCAAATTTCCTTTGATTGAAGACATCACCATGAATGTGGCCAAAAAATATGGCATGATTCAACCGGGAGAGAGTTCGACTAAAGCAGTTAGGGCAGTGTTCTTTATTGATCCAAAAGGAATAATTCGTGCAATAATTTATTATCCCCTTTCCATGGGCAGAAATTTTGACGAGTTGAAAAGAGCGCTGATTGCCATGCAGACTGCAGACACCTTCAGTATAGCTACACCGGCAGATTGGCGTCCAGGCGACGACGTCATTGTGCCGACTGCAGGTTCATGTGGTGTGGCAAAGGACAGAATGGAGCATGCTACAGATATGAATTGTTCTGATTGGTTTTTTTGTACGAAACCACTGTCACTTGACAAAGTAAAGACAGCGTGATCCCAGTAAATTTTAAATAATGTCAAAAGCACGCATAATTATTCTTGGGTGCAATTTTGCGGGACTTACCACTGCTCGATACATTCATGCAGCTGTCAAAGGCAGGGCAGAGATTACTATAATCGACCGGAAGTCTTTGCTGACATTTGTACCAAATATACCTATGCAAATTCTGTCAAATATCAATCCTGCCATAGATTTGCAATTCAAGTTTATGTCATTTTTAGCGCAAGATGGCAGCGAATTTATCCAGGCTGAGGTGATGGCCATTGACCCGATTGCCAATGCAGTTTTATACCAGCCCAATGAGCGAATAGGCCACCCTATAAGGAAAATCAATTATGATTATCTGGTCATTGCATTGGGCAATCGGCTGGCTTTTGATAAAATCGATGGTTTCAATGAATACGGACACAGTATAACTGATGTATTTCTAGGAAATCGATTGAGACATTATTTGCACAATGAATACAAAGGTGGGCCGATCGCTATCACCTCCGATGTTTTTCATCAGGGCAAAAGCGATAAATTACCGAAAGGCTTACCTGTTGCATTGACGGCTTGTGAAGGGCCACCGGTGGAATTTGCCTTTTCTCTCGCCCATTGGCTTGCAGAAAATGAGAAAGGCAATGCTTCAAAAATATACTTGTCTACACCTGCAAAAGTGATAGCTGAAGATGCGGGTGAAACTATTTTGGCTCAGCTTCTGCCATTGGTGGCTAAGATGGGTTACCACTATCAGGCAAATACCCATGGTATAAAGAAAGTGCATAAGGATGGCATTGAATTTAGTGACGGAACTACTCAAGAGGCAGAGGTTGCCATACTTTTCCCTGACTGGCAGGCCCATACTTTTTTGAAAGAAATGCCTTTTACGGATGATATGGGTTTTGTAATTACAGATCTATTCATGCGTAATCCGGAGTTTAAAAATATATTTGCAGTAGGTGATGCCGCATCTATTACAGTACCAAAAATCGGGTCTTTGGGCCATATGGAGGCTGAAGTACTGGCGAAAACATTGGCCAATGATCTTGACATCAATGTGGGTGAACTAACACCACTTGATTTTGAATTGCTGTGCATGGGAGATATGGGCGGTATCAAAGGATTTTATATGCATACCAATGAATGGTGGGGAGGAAAAGAAAGCCATCTCGAAATGGGTTTAACACCATATGTACTCAAGATGGGATTTAAAAAAATGTATTACACACTTGGTGGTAAGGTACCGCATTGGGGAGTCGCACTGAGTGAATATATAGGTGATCACTCCGCCATTTAAAATAAAGATTTCGAATAAAAATGAAATTAGTAAAAAAGCAAAAAAAAGACTTTAAGAGTACATTATGGAATACATAGATTACTATAAAATATTGGGTGTATCTAAATCTGCCACTGAAGGTGAAATAAAATCCGCTTACCGCAAACTTGCCCGCAAATACCATCCTGACGTAAATCCCAACAACAAAGAAGCTGAAAAAAAATTCAAAAAAATAAATGAAGCAAATGAAGTATTGAGCGATGCTGAAAAAAGAAAAAAATATGACGAATATGGCAAAGACTGGATGTACGCGGATGAAATAAAAAAATCTCAACAAGAAAGGAATAAAAGTAAAACTTATGGAAGTCAGGACTTCGGAGATTTTACCGGAGATTTTTCCAGTTTTTTTGAATCTATGTATGGTGGTACCGCAGGCAATAGAAGCAGGCAAACGAAATTTAGAGGTCAGGATCTTAATGCGGAAGTCCATTTGAACTTAAAAGATGTATATAAATCGCAGCAGCAAACGCTGACAGTTAATGGAAAAAACATACGTCTTACTTTTCCTGCCGGTATTGAAAATGGACAAATTATCAAAATAGCAGGGCATGGTACGCCTGGTGCAAATAGCGGCCCTAATGGGGATTTGTACATTACATTTTCTATAAAAAATGATACAAAATTTAAAAGAGAAGGAAGTACTCTCTATTCCACTATCGATTTAGACTTGTATACAGCACTATTGGGAGGGGAGATTTTAGCAGATACTTTTGATGGCAAAGTTAAATTGAAAATCATGCCTGAGACCCAGTCCGGGACAAAAGTTAAACTGAAGGGCAAAGGGTTTCCTGTATACAAAAAAGACAATGAATACGGGGATTTATTCATTACCTATCAGGTAAAATTACCTACCAACCTTTCTGAAAAAGAAAAAGCATTGATAAATGAACTTTCAGAAATAAGAAAAAATGGATAATAAAAATTTAATACACATAGCCCAATTCTGTAAACATTATGAAATTGAGTTTTCCTTTTTGGACTCCCTCAAAGAACATGGTTTAATAGAAATAATCGCAATAGGCAATGACTCATTCCTATTGGAAAATCAATTGGGTGACATCGAAAAAATGATTCGCCTCCATGACGACCTAGAAATAAACATGCCTGGAATTGACGCAATTTTTCATTTACTAAAGCAAATACAAGCCTTAGAAAATGAATTAATGACTGTAAAAAATAAATTGACCATTATTGATTTCCACTGAAATTGAAAAAATAAATATTGTCCCAAAATTACTTACATACGATAAGCTCACCCCGTGAAATCAATCGGTCATTTCTAATCGGTATAGTACTAAATTCAATGTATGTAGCGGTCGAAATAATATTTGGTATACAAAACAATTCCACTTCATTGCTATCTGATGCAGCGCATAATGTAGGGGATATTTCCGGTTTATTGCTGGCATTTTTGGCATTTAGTTTACAAAAAATAAAACCATCAAAAATATTCTCCTATGGTTTTAAAAAAGTGTCCATTATAACTTCTTTTATCAATTCAATACTATTGGCCTTTGCGATAGGAATCATTGCCTGGGAAGGTGCCCATAAGATCATGAATCCAAAACCTTTGAGTGGAAATACCATTATGTTGGTAGCATTAATGGGTGTATTTATAAATTTCTTTTCAGCATTGGTCTTTAAGAAAAATCAAAAAAAGACATCAACATCAAAGCCGCCTATTGGCATCTAATGATTGACGCCGCAGTTTCACTTAGCGTCGTGTTGAGTGGAATATTAATCCATTTCTTTCATTGGTATGCTTTGGATGGAATTACAGCTATTATTATAGCAATAGTAGTACTATTTAGTACCTGGCGTCTATTTAAAGATAGTGTTATTGCCATTTTAGATGGCGTACCTGCTTCTGTAAACTCAGATGAAGTAAAAGAACATCTAAAATCTGTGGTTGGGGTAAAGAATATTCACAACATCCATATCTGGGGCATAAGCACCAATGAAAATGCACTTACCGCCCATATTGTAGTTGACAATATGGATGAAATGTCATTGATAAAAAAAGTGGTGAAAGATGAACTGGAAGAACTAAACATCAATCATAGCACGCTTGAATTTGAATTAACTACTGAAAATTGTAAAGAGTCAGACTTATGAATAAAACACAACTTTTTCTGGAATTATTGGCCGAAGCACGCACAAGATTTTCAAATCAATTGCCTTCCCTGATTGAAGATGATTTAAAGAAAAAATTACTGCCTTCCCAAAACTCTATAGGCTTTTTAATAAGGCATATTGGCGATGTTGAGTTGCTGTTTGCAAAAAACGTATTCGGAATGGGAGAGATAAAGGTAACTGCAAAAACATTAATAGATAAGTACGATACTGGCGAGTGGGTTGAGCTTGACGCATTGATTGATTATGTAGAAAAATCTTTTGAAGCATTGAAGGCAATAATAGAAAAGCAAGAGGATAAGGACTGGGAATCAATCATTACAACAAAAGAATTCGGTACAAAGACAAAAGCTGAAGCCTTGGGAAGAATTGTTTCCCATACCGCTCATCACGCAGGGCAAATTGCAATTATTAAAAAATATGCAATGTAAGATTACCCTAACTTATCTTTTCAAAAGCTTAAATGCAATATTTCTGCCATGGCCTTGCATTATAGCAAGATTGATCCAGGACAATGCAAATTTTTCAAGTAACTCTACTTTGTCAGCTTTTCCAAAATCAACGCAAGAACCAAAGCCTGCATCCAAAGCAAGTTGATTAGCTACCGTTTTTGCTCCGTCATTATCCCCAGCCATAAACATATCAATTCCCTCGCCATTATACACTGGATTAAGTATGTTTTCAAACCCTGTAGTATTAAAGCACTTTACGACTTTAGCGGTAGTTTTATCTTCGAGGCAATGAAAGACTGTCTTATATGGATCGGGCGATTTTCCTATGGAATTGGTTGCGTCGATAATGGTTTTATCACTGACGTCACCCATATTTTCAATAATTTCAAATATGGCAAATGGTGGTGTCGCTATCAAGACAACCTCCGCGTTTGCCACTGCTTCAGGTATAGTGGCTAAATAAGTGTGGTCATTCTTTAGAAGATCTTTTCCCTTAAAGTTATTGCTATCCTGCACGCCTAAGTAAATGTTATGCCCACTTTTCGCCCATTGGGTTGCCAAAGCACCGCCTACATTGCCACTGCCTATAATTGCTATGTCCATATTATGTATTTTAATTTTTGCTAAATATCCTATTTTCTTAGCATTTAAATTTAAGTGTGTTTTTTTTATTTAGAAATTAAGCCATGGTACAATGTAGAATTCTTACAACGATTAATGGATTTTCTTCATTGTAAAGTTAAGTCCAAAAGTCAATATTTTGTCATTTTGGACTATTTTTATTGGGACAACATTTTCATGGGTTACAGTATACAAAATTGTGAAAGCAAGCCCTTTCCAAATTGACATATCAATGCCTAGGTCAAACTGACTGCGGTAATTTATTCTGCTGGTCCAAGAAGGCTGGTAGTATGCATCATAATAGAGTTTTATGGTATTTTTATGCATATAATGCCAGCCTGCAAGGTATAACGTGCTTCGCCATAATGCAATTTGTTTTAATCCATTGTATTCGTCAAAATTAAATTGTGTGGCGTCAAAATTAGTACTTTCATAGACCATATTAAAGGACAACTTTAAAACATTATTCTTTTCCCTGACTGCTTGGTATGTAGCTCCTAAACCGGCAAAATAGCGATCTTTTATTTTTCTCCTGAAATTGCTTGAGATGTATGCAATGCCAAATGGGTAAAACCTATTATGCGCATCGTAATAAATAAAATTTCTACAAAATAAGTCATTGTCAACTTTTTTACCAGAAAAAGATTGAAATAAGGTAGCATTTTGGGTTTTAAATACAAAATGCCGGTTTAGCTTCACAGAAAAGTCCATCTTGGCTCTTGTGATTAAAACATTGACGTTTCCCGATTGATAATTGCCGGATAGACTTGTTTTTAATTGGTATTTTACTGAATCACTTTCATTGATCTGGGCTAAACAAGCATTGGTGCTAAAGCCAAACAAAAAGATAGATAGAAAGAAAATTACAAGCTTTTTTTTCATATTACCTTATTATTTTATCTCAGCCAATATTTCTAAAAATCTACCAGGATTTACAACAAAAGGAAGATGTGATGTTTCCATTTCATAAATTTTCTTCACAGTACGATTTTCTTTAATCATTTGTTGTTGAAGAGCATACGGCACTGCATAATCATTTTTTGTAGAAATATAATATTTTGGCACTTTGGCAAACTTTGAAGTAAGAACTACATTATCATTTAAACCTTTGGTGGGTTCTGCCCTATGGTACTTGACCAGAATATCTTTCATATAGCCAGGGCAATCTGCACAGACTACATTTGCAATGGCATCTTTTTTAATACTTACCAAAGAATAATCCGTATTGAACTCAAAAACCTCAATTGGCTTGTTGTTCAAAAACTTATTGGTTATAGCTGTAATATTTTGGCCATTCTTTGGCAAATAAGCTGACACATAAATTAATTTATCGATTTTCTGAGGCATGTTTTCAGCCACCTGAGAGATTATGTGGCCAGCCATAGAATGACCTACCAATATCACTTTCCCTTTTTGTCTGGCAATGGCTTTACTCACGGTGTTGACGTATTCCCTTAGTCCAATACCGCTTCCAGCTCTAGTGTCTGCCCCGTGGGCTGGAAGATAGACCACTACAACATTGGCATGTCTGGACAAATCATTGCGTACAAAACCCCAAGCACTTTCATCTGCCCATGCACCATGCACCAAAACATAGGTTGGATAATTTTTTCTTTGCCTATCAATCTCTTTTACTACTAAATTTGCAGCCATTGCACCGCTATTTTGCTGTTGACCAGTGATAAGGTTGCCATCCCTAACTGCATATGCATCAAACATTGGAGCTACAGTAAATCTAGTATTTTGGATTTTGCGTGCCTCATCTTCTATACGAAAAGGCTGAATTTTCATACCTACATAATTGTCAGCATATTGCTCTTCATTGCTTGCAAAACCTGTCCACTTCTTGCCTTCCACAAGCAATTTTCCATTTGGCAATTTTGCATTAAGTAAGATACATGTGCCATGACAGATTGCAGCAGCCGGTTTCCCGGTAAGGTAAAAGTCTACAAAAAACTTTTCTATTTCAGGATTCTTATACATGGTATACATTGGCCCTTGCCCGCCGCAAACGAAGATGGCTTTGTAGTCACCGGCATTTACAGCAGCTAATTTTAAAGTATTTTTTGTCAAAGCCATTTTGCTTTCATCTTTTTTGAAGCCAAGTGAAATGTAATCAAAAGCCGCATACTTGCTTGCGTCTTCAGGGTCACTGAATCCATCAAATTTGATTTCACCACCATCTAGACTGGCAATGTCTACTGTGTAACCATGTTCTGTAAAGATCCAATAAGGATGGGTCAATTCTGCATACCATACACCTATAGGCCAGCCTGTTTGTTTGCTTACACTCGGATTACTGGCTATCATTAAAATCTTGCCATTGTTACCAGCATTGTGCTGTCCAAATACCGCAAAGCTCACAACAATCATAAAAAATAATAGAAAAATTCTTTTCATTGGTTAATTTTAAATAGTTTAAAAAATGAATGATTTAATAAAGTGAAAAACAAGATGTTGATAGCTGTATTTTCATACCTGCAATGCTCCAACTTTTTATTAAAATGCAAATTTGCAAACTATATAGTATTTTGTAAATAGTTTAACCAATAAGTGCGATACATACTTTTAGGAAAGTAATGCGTAATCATTAGGATTTTTACTTAATTTTGCCTTGCATTAAATTAATTAATTCAAACTACCATCCCTTAATTATACCATATGCCAGATTTTATATACAAAGGTAAAGTGTACTACAACCCGGTCCAATTGGTTATGGAACAGATAGGAGGTACGTGGAAGGCACCCATTCTTTGGCGGCTTAAAGATAATGTTATGCGCTACGGCGAGTTGCGCAAAGATATTCCACATATCTCGGATAAAATGCTCACCACACAATTGAGAGAACTGGAAGAAGATGGCTATTTAAGCAGAAAAGTATATGCCGTAGTGCCACCAAAAACAGAATATACGCTAACGCCAAAAGGAAAAGACATTATAGAATTGATAACGACGATACGCAATTATGGATTGAAAATGATAAAGGAAGAAAGTGAGTGAATCTTTAAATGCTATTTATCAATGTGACTCAATCACGCTTCACCATATAACTTTTTTTGTATTTGATGTCTGTGATTCGGCCATTGATAAAATCAAAGAATGAAAAATAAGGCACACCTTGTTTGTGGTAGTAAGTAGCAATTTCAAACATTTTTTTGTAGTGCCACCACAAAATTCTTTGGGCATAAACAAAGGAATGCTTTGGGTCATACATATGGGCTGGCTCAGCATTGGCTCCATTCAATTCAATAATAGAGAATTTTTCTCCTTTTTTAAGCGATGCTATACTTTCACATCTTATATCAAAGCGACCGTAGTTAAATCCTTCTATGCTTTTGCTTATATTATCAAAAACCTTGGTAAGGTCTTCTTCGATTTCATACATATAGTCAATAAATGTAGCTCCTAATGAATGATTGCCATACGGGCTTATCAGACAAATTTCACCTTTAGATGGAATTTGCTCAATATCAATTTCCCTTCGACGTACTATTTTTTCATATTGAAGAAATGCACGGTCATTATTAATAATGAGTTGCTTTATTGTTGAATAGCCATCGCCGGTTAAAGTCAATAATTTCTTATAAGTAAGTGAGGTTATACTACCTGATACTGCATTTGGATGTTTTATATAAAATACGCTTACTTCGACTGGATAATCAATATAAGCTTGTACCAAAAAAGGCGCACGAACGCTCGTTCGGTAAGTTTTAAGCGCTTCTAGATTGTCTATTTTTTTTAAACCAAAACCTCGCTCACCCCGGTCTGGTTTTGCAATTGCAGGGAAAGCTATTGTCGCCTTTTCCATTTTTATTTGTACCGTTTCAAAAGAATCATTGGTGTCTATATAAATGGTTTTGGGGTAATATTCATTTGGCATTTTTTTAAAAATCTCCCATTTGCTTTCATAGTACATACCCCCGGTTTCCATGCAGGGATTTGCAGCTCTGTAAAAGAAAAAAGACCTTGCTCTTACAGATAAAGTAAAATAATAAAACCCCAATGGGAAATATATTGTCCACATTGGCCAATATTCCCAACTTTTCAATCGTATAAAAAATCTTCTTAATCGGTGTTTCACAATTCATATTTTTTAAATGAACCTGACATCCTTTCTTGTACTATCTCTAAGACATCTTGTGTAAGTCTGAGGTTTTGCAAATCGTAGTATTGCAAAACTGCTTGCTGATGGCAAGGCAAAGCAACAAAAGTGTAACTTATGGTTTTCACTTTATTTTCGCGATCCATAATAAAAGTATCCTCACCGTTAGCATACGTACGAAAAAAATCAAGCAATGATTGTTGGTCTACTCTTGGGTGTAAAGACATCCATTGATTAAACAGGTTTCTTCGTTTTATTTTAGCTTCTGTGTCATATAAGGTTGATGAAGACCATAGGTGCGGCAAAGTATGGTCTATGGAAATGTTGTGTTTGTTAAGTCCATCCCAAACCAACTGATGCAATGCACCACTGCTCCACACTATCAAAGTAAAGGGCTCAATGTTTTCAAGATCCATTTCACTCCATTCCAATACCGGCATGGACTTCAATAGCAATTCTTTCACAATAATTCCCCTGCTTTTTTTGTATGGTTCTTGCCGATTGTGTTTGTCAAAACCACCGTTTAATAATACAACCACAGTTCCCAATTCATTCACTCCAATCCATGTACCTCCGGCCAACCCATCAATAGGCGCCAAATATTTAACCTCATTTTCAATACGATTTTTTGATAAAGAAGCCACAGGCCTTACAGGACTTTCGTCTCTAAGCGAAGCGAAGCAAACGCTGTCTTCAAGTGGTATAAATGTAACAGTACACATTTTAGCTAAACCATTTCAATTGCATAATTAATATAGCGCAGAATAGGCTATTTGTCCCCAAGGCTATACAATACCTAAACTCCAATTCTATTTCCTCTTAATTTATTCAACAAATTTATGCCTTGATTTCTATAAATATAACACACACCTATGCTACAAAATAACACCACAAATGCCAGTGTAAAAAGTAAGCCGCCATCTCCTTTAGATTCGATGCCGATAACGAGAATATGTGAAGTTATAGCTCCGACCATAAGTCCGACTGCCAAAAAGCCACCAATAAATGCAGTAGAGGTGATGAGCAATAAGATACCTGTAATAAGTTCTATAATGCCTGTACCTACTCTACCCCATGGCTCAACACCAAGTTTGGTAAACAACTCAACGGATTCAGGATGTGCTGAGAATTTGAAATAAAGCGTTTGCAACAAGATAATGGCAGCGGCAAGTCTTAGTACCCAGGCTAAAATGTCTTTCGTCTTCATTTTATGCTTAATTTTAATGGTAAATATAATTTTATTTAAAGATCGCAGCCCATTTTTGGTCAGCATTTATTTTCAAATTGACTTCATTTTTTTTCCATAGGGGCAATGTATTTGAAAAATAGGCATTGTAGAATAAATAAAGCTTACCATCTTTAATATCAAATGTCTTAGGATCCACAGATACTTTTTCACCCTTTGTACCAATTGCATAAGCACACCAGCCGCCATATTGGGGCTCAAATTTGCCCGGACTTTTAATAAATAATTCTTTGTTTTCTTGAGTAGAAAAATAGTATTTAATTCCATCCAGTACAGCTTCAATATTTTTACTCCCTTTTACTGCTTTATTTTTATTAAAATAGGCAACAGGATCATATCCTTTAAGTGCCATCCCATCTTCAGTATTATAATGCCTTAATTTTACTGACGATTGTGAAAATGCTGTAAATGATAAAAAAGCAAAATATAGTAAAATAAATAGAGGTAGTTTTGTGATGGATCTCATGATTGAAATTTACTAATTATGGGTGATTAAATTTTT
>JAYUTD010000215.1:0-5075 GCA_043755305.1 Saprospiraceae bacterium | reverse complement strand
TATTTTTTACTTCAACACTTACACTTAGTGTGTCATCTTTCATTATTTCATTTGCACTCAATTTGGGACTAGATATTTCAAATGTTGTATAAGAAAGACCAAAGCCAAATGGCCATAAAGGGCTATTGTCATGAAATTGGTACCCACGTGTTTTCGTAGGCTTATGGTTATAAAAAACAGGCAATTGGCCTACTGACCTGGGTATGGTGATTGGCAACTTTCCGCTGGGGTTGACCTTGCCAAAAGTGACATTTGCTACTGCCCTGCCTGATTCCTGACCGAGGTACCAACATTCAAAAATAGCAGGAACCTTAGATTTTAAATTTACAACCGATTGCGGTTTGCCATTGAATAAGTAAGCGACTATAGGCTTATTCAATTTTGCCAGTTCATCTATCAGTGAATCTTGAAGACCTACTAAATCAAGGGTAGGCATATCTCCCAGATGGTTGTCAGCCCATGCTTCTCTGGAGGTCAGTTCATTGCCACCTATAGCCAGTAAAATAATATCTGACTGCTTAGCTACACTTATAGCCTCTGTTATTTTTTTTCTATCTTCTATCGGATCAGAGGGCAATGCTTCGTCTTTGTACCACGAGCCTGGTTTTGTAATACCACATCCCTCCGCATATAAAATCTGGGCATTATTGCCAACAAATTCTGTTATGCCCTGAAGCATGGTAACTGTATATTTTGGCTTATCACTATATCCACCCAACAACACTTTGTCTGCATTGGGACCTATTACTGCAATCTTTTTATAATTATTTATTTTAAGCGGGAGTAAATTGTTTTCATTTTTCAAAAGGACCATGACTTCTTCAGCAGATTTTTGTGAAAGCGCTCTATGGTCACTGCATGCTACTACTTCATCAGCCCTTTTTTCATCAACAAAAGGATTTTCAAACAGGCCCATTTCAAATTTCATTTTCAAATTTCTTCTGACCGCCTGATCAATTATAGAAGAAGAAATTTTTCCTGATTGCATAGATTCTAGCAAAGTAGGATAGCATTGTGGGTCAGGTAATTCAATATCAATTCCTGTACTTATGGCGTCTATTGCAGCATTGGACCGAAGGTCATGAATTTTGTGCCTTCCTATTAATTCATCTATGGCGAAATAGTCGGACACCACTGTACCTGTAAAGCCCCATTCATTTCTCAATACGTCCTGGATTAGCCATTTATTGACATGTGATGGTATTCCATCAATTTCATTGTAACTGGCCATTACACTTCTTGCATTAGATTCTTGAATGGCAGCTTTAAACGGCGGGAGAAAATTCTCCATAATTACCCTTCTTGAGATATTTGCCGGTGCAACATTGATGCCGGACTCAGGTTGGCCATGACCAGTCATATGCTTAAGTGTTGCAATCATATGGTCTCCGGTAATATTTTTACTGTGACCCTGGAAGCCCCATACTGCTGATTTGCTCATTTCACTAACTAAATATGGATCTTCGCCATAGGTTTCTTCTACTCGGCCCCACCTGGGTTCTCTGCATACATCTACAACAGGAGTAAGGGCCTGGTGTGTGCCTCTTACTCTTGCTTCCTTGGCAGTAATGGTATAGACTTCTTCTATTAAATTTCTGTTCCAGCTACTGGCCAATCCAATGGGCTGAGGAAAGCTAGTACCATATTTGGCAGCATGACCGTGCAGACATTCTTCATGCATTAATGCAGGAATACCAAGTCTGGTATTTTCTCTAAGAAAACGCTGTATTTCGTTATTAAATTTTGCATTATCTGAAGGATATCTTCCATTTTCGTGAACCATACCTTTAAGCTCAGAGGGCCGGGTGATTTGGCCGATACCATTTTGCAACACCTGCTTTGCACCGACTGGATCAAAATTTCCATCGACACCAATAAATTTGTTCTTTTCACCCCATAAACCGATAATTTGTGCAATTTTCTCTTCAGAAGACATTCTTTGCAAGAGATCTTCGATCCTTTGCTCAATAGGGAAAGCAGCATTTTTATATACTGCCTTTTCCAGCCCATCTTTACTGCTATAAGAGGAAATTTTTTGTTGTGATGAACATGAATTTGTAATAATCAGGACTAAAAGAAGAACAATAGAATAGTGTATTTTCATATCATTTGTTAATTAATAAATTTCAAAATAATAGCCTTGAGACTTTAATTCTTGATAGCGTTCACTATCAAATGAAAACAATGCAGGAGCTCTGTGAGGAACACTGTTGTCTACTTCTTCCAGATCAATAAGCGTATCTAGCGATAGCAATTTTCTCCTAAAATTTCTTGTATCTATTGTATGGCCTAAAATTGCCTCATATAATTTTTGCAATTGTGTCAAAGTAAATTTTTCATTGAGCAATTCAAATCCTAAAGGCTCAGTTTTGGCTTTCACTTTGATTTGAGCCAAGGCATCTTCAAGGATCACACTATGGTCAAAAATCAATTGTGGTATATCTTTTAATTCAAACCATTTTACTTCACTTGTACCCTCACCTTTTATTAGATTGTACTTTTGTGGGCTGATTAGTGCAAAATAAGCAACTGTTACCACACGTCTGTAACCTACCCTGTCAATCTTCCCGTATGCGCCAAGTTGTTCTACGTATACGTTTTTCAAACCAGCCAGTCTTCTTAAAACTTCTTGTGGCATATCATCTATGGAAAGGTCTCTCAATAAATAATCGCCCGGAAGCGCCCATTGCCCTTTCATCGGTCCACGACCATGTTGGATCAAAAGTACCTTTAATTTAAAATCATCAAATCCAAATATTACACAATCCACTGAAATATTTTCCATCACGAGATGTGATGGGTTTGGTTCTGCCAATGTGATAGCATAATTGTCTGTAATATTTACTTGGTCGGACATAGGACAAATATAATTCAATATTGTCAATTGTACAATATTAAGATTAATAATTAATATTGAATTATAGATATTCGGCAAAATATAATTCTAGAAAGTGGAGGTTATTTGCTTTATATGTCTATGACTTTATTTTATATTTCATTCAAATTAAATGAATTAGGACTAGAATCAACAATAATATTTCTAGCAAAAACAATGATATAAACCTAAATATTTTTTGAAATTTGGGCTAAATCGGCAAAAAAATTAATCATTTTGGCAAATATTTTTGTAAGATTTCCATTCTTGCTTCGACCGAACCCTTTACTACAACATAATTTAAACCAAATTTTTGCATGATATCTTCATAAATTTGAAACAATCTTTCACGGTCATGGGGATTTTCTCTTAGCGGATCATATTCCCAAGCTACATCCGACATACATAAAATATAAAGACGGTCTTCTTTATAGGAGTTTTTTAATTTATCGGCCCAGTTTAAGTCACAGTTTTTGAATACTTCAGCTCTCCATATGAAAAGTGTTAGTAGATCTGTATCACATACAATGGGAAAGTTATCCGCATATTGATTTTCCAATTTTTCCTGACCTTTTGCAATAAGATTCAAATCATGGTCTGTGTATTTTCTATCAAGCTCGCTAAGGAAAATTCGGGCATACTCTTGTACTAGTGGCAAATCTTTGTGCCTGGCAACAATATTTGCAAGGGTCGTTTTTCCGCTGCATTCAGGTCCGGTAAAAATAAAATATTTGATCAATGTTTTAAATTGATAGGCTTTAGTAAATCGGCAAAGGTCAATTTGAATTTCATTAATCGCGGCATACTTACTCTTTGTATATAGCCTTCATCGGGATGAAGCTTTTCATAATTTTGATGGTAAGCTTCTGCAGGGTAAAATGCCTTTAAAGGCACAACTTCTGTAGTAATAGTGCCTTGAGGAAGTCCTCCATCCAAGTACAATCGCTCAATGAATTCCAATGCTATTTTTTGCTCTTCCTGATTTGTATAAAAAATTGCAGACCTATATTGTTTGCCAAAATCTGGGCCTTGCCTGTTTAAGGTTGTAGCATCATGACTTCCAAAAAACACCTTGACCAAAGTCTTATAGTCAATACTTAAGGGGTTATAATACACTTCTACAGTTTCGGCATGCTGTGTGTAACCAGAAGAAACATCACTATAGTTGGCATGTTCAGCGCTACCTCCACTATACCCGGAGATTACCTCCTCTACACCATATACTGACTCAAAGATGGCTTCTACACACCAAAAACAGCCTGAGGCAAAATAGACTTTTTTAAGATTGGCTGAAGGAGTAAAATTCGCAATTTTTTCAGACTGGTTTTTTTTATCAAATTTACCTGAATTACAGCTATTGGCATTCAGCAAAATGAGCAGAAGGCTTAGTACAAAATACATTGATCTCATTTCATTATATTAATAAATTGATTATGAAAAAACAAACAAGACACAACCACAAAATATCAAGATAATGCCAATATATATTCAATAAATTCAGATTTCTTTTCTTTTCTAAATCGGAAAAATAAAGCAACACACTTACCGGATGTTTCATCTTTGTGTAAGCAATGTATAAAAAAGAAATCAAAAAAGGTATTCCAATTACTACGTGAGCGAAATGGACGCCGGATATTAGATACAGATAAGATGCAAGAGTACTGTGGTTGATTCTAACTTCGTTTGCCATAAGTTCTTTCCAGGCAAAAAATTGAGCGATTAAAAAGATTAAGCTTAATATTAAAGTCACCAATAATGATTTTTTATATTGGCCGGTATCATCATTTTCATATGCCTTTTTTGCATATACCAATGAAAAACTTGCACCAAGGAGCAATATGCTGTTGGTGTAAAACAATAAAGGCAATGAAACAGGTTGCAGCCCTTGCTGTAATCGATTGTACATATATGATCCACAAAACCCCAGGAACAAGGCGGTTACGCCGGTTAAAAGTAAAATAAGTACAATATAAGAGGGGTGTACTAAAAAATTTCTTTCTGGTTTGAAATACTTAGCCATTATTGTTAAATACATTTTTCATAAATATGTTCATTTTACATTTCTAGCAACATCCACAAATCACAACCTCCATGACCAGTATTCCCAAGCGGCTTATCAAGGTAAGTCCATCCTTTTTTCTCATAAATGGCCAAAGCAGTTTTTAATTCAGGCATGCTTTCAATATATATTTTGGAGAAG
>JAYUTD010000214.1:0-5075 GCA_043755305.1 Saprospiraceae bacterium | reverse complement strand
TTCAATTTACGCGAAAACGACAAATTTGAAAGATCCCAAACATTGGCTTCTTCTCATTAAGTTACTTAAATCACATCAGCAACAAATGAAAATATTATATGCAATCCAGGCTACTGGAAATGGTCATATCAGCAGAGCGGGTCAAATAGCTCCTTTCCTTGAAAAATATGGAAAAGTAGATTTTTTGCTTAGTGGTACCAATAGTTCATTGCGTCCTGATTTTAAGGTAAAATATAAATTCAATGGGCTTAGTATCTTCTATAGCAATAGTGGCGGGATTTCTTTCAATAAAATGTGGAACAATAACTCCATTATTGAGGCTGTAAAGAATGCTTATAATTTACCTGTGAAAGATTACGATCTTATTATAAATGATTTTGACTTCATCACGTCTTTGGCATGTAAAATTAGAAAGGTAAAATCTGTTCAATTTGGCCACCAGGCTAGTTTTCAAAGCGATAAGGTACCCAGACCAGCTTCCAAAAATTGTTTTTATGAATTTGTATTAAAGCATTTTGCTGAAGCAACTGATTATGTGGGCCTGCATTTTCAAAATTACGACAACGCTATTTTCAATCCAATAGTAAAAAATGAAATTTTGGAAGCCTCTATGGTAAACAAAGGCCATGTCACGATCTACCTGCCCTCTGTTGCAGAAAAAAGGATAGTGCCTTACCTGAAAGAAAATAAAGACATAGATTTTCATTTATTTACCGCCGAAAGAAAATCTAAATTCAAAGAAGGCAATATTCAATACATGCCTTTAGATAGCCTATCCTTTTCGCTAAGCATGTTGGATTGTCATGGTGTAATAACCGGAGGTGGTTTTGAGACCCCTTCTGAAGTATTATACCTAAACAAAAAACTAATGGCTATTCCGATCAAAAACCACTACGAGCAATTATGCAATGCAGCAGCTATGCAGAGATTGGGTGTCAAGATTGAATATGAAATTAATGATGATTTTGGAAGTAAAATTCGAAACTGGATATTAGAACCTAATAAAGCTTGCCGGATTATACCAAACAATATTGCTCAGACCATTGACTTTGTAGTAAAAACCGGAATAAGGGCGTAACATTTTGTTGGTGAAAAATAAAAATAGCCGAACCTTGGAAAAAGTATTTGTTTTTCCTTAAAAGTATATATGTTGAAGATCGTTTTTTTCTTACCTGGCAATTCTGAGGACAAAAGCCTACCATATTCTAACTTTAATGAATGGTTTGCAGAATATATGCCATTTAGCAATATGGGTGAAATGGTTGAATTGGTAGATTTCCTAAATTACCACAAGATAAGGGCTACAATAATTTTAGAAAAAATACTTGAGACCAAATTGACAACCCTGATCAACAACTTTGGGTGCGATCTTGATTATTTTTTTATAGATGGGGTTAAGGAAGTTACCTCTCAGGCTCATTTTGATATAATCGACACCATTTCAAATCATTATATGGTAAATAAAAATGAAATCCTGGTAGTAACAAAAAGACAATTTACTTTGCATAAAGTGCCAAAAATGGAGAAAGTCTGCTTTTTAGCCAATTTTGAGTTTTATTTTGACGGTATCTCAGAATTAAAAGATATTATCGCGAATCATATACTATATGAAGATTAAATTCGACAAAAGTATATTTTCAGTACTAAAGTATTGATAATTAATGGATATTATATCATTGCAATTGCAATCTTTACAATTAGTTTACATTATCTTAAAGTTGAGTTTACATTGTATGTGTACCTTTGCGAAAGAAATAGAAAGGATATGAATGACATTATTTCAAATTTGTAAAAGATTAATTTTTAAAACATTACCACCATTTACTTTTTGTTTCGAACTTTTAATTCAAAACTTAAAACAGTGAATACTAAAACAATTTTTTTCTTCCTACTCAGTTTTACATTTTTTACATTATCGTCACAATCACAAATCTCCGGTAAAGTATTGGATAAATCAAATGGCGAGCCTCTTATAGGTGTTTCGATACTTATTGAGAATACTAGTGATGGGGTCATTACCGATATTGATGGCAATTACAACATTTCTTTGAAACCCGGACAATACACCCTGCTTTTTAGTTATGTTGGTTATGAAGATATAAAAGAAACGGTGGAAACTAAAGACAAGCAAATTACTTATTTGGACATCGCTATGGGCGAAGCCAAAAATGTATTGTCAGAAGTTGTCGTAACAGCTAAATTAGAACGTTCGGGGCTAGTAGCCATGATGCTGGAAAGGAAAAAGGCAGTGGGCGTATCTGATGGAATATCAGCCGACCAAATTCGAAAAACACCGGATAGAACTACCTCCGATTTATTGAAAAGGGTAACTGGTGCATCCATTCAAGAAGGAAAATTTGCCATAATCAGAGGTATGAACGACAGGTACAATGCCGGATACCTGGATGGTGCATTGCTTCCCTCTACAGAAGCAGACCGCAAAGCATTTTCATTTGATGTATTGCCGGCTAATTTGATTGACAATGTAGTTATCCTTAAGGCGGGAACACCTGATTTGGTTGGTGACTTTGGCGGCGGGGTAATAAAAATCAATGCGAAAGCTGTGCCTGAGCAATTTTCTCAGAGTATTACGATCGGTGCCCAAACCCATTCATTGACCACATTTAATAATTTTGTACAATCTAAACTGTATCCAGGTGAACAGTTTAATATATTAGGAAAAGAAAGAGCAATGCCGGTATTGGAAGATGGAGCAATGAAGTTAAGCTCAACATTCCCTACGGCTGCTGATAAAGCGAGGCTATCTGAAAACACTTTGAAATTTAACAACGATTGGAGTACAAAGAATATCAATGCTGCACCAAATGCAAGATTTGCGTATTCTTTGGGATTTCCAATCAAATTGAGCGGCGTCAATAAGTTGGGGGTCGTATTTGCAGTAAATTACGCGAACACAAGAAAACAGGCTTTAGGTATAGTAAATACCTATGATGACGCAGGTATTGTAGCCGCCTTTGATGACAATCTTTACACACAAAATATCAATACTGGCGGGATATTCAATGTAAGTTTCAATAGCACATCTACACAAGTCAATTTCAGAAATTTATTAAACTACAATCTTGACAACAACACAACGCAAAGGAATGGTTTGGGAAATGTCACTGATGATTTGAAAGTGCAGAATTATTCCAACAATGTTAATTTTAATAGATTGTTTAACAACATAGTGTCTGTCAAACAAATTATTGGAAATAAATTTATGACTGTCAATGCATCAGTGAGTTATTCTAACATACTAAGAAAGGTGCCTGATTATAGAATTGTAAACTATACCCAACCTTCCGGAAGCGATGGTTTCAATCTTGCGATTGGTGATTTTTTCAATAGCAGCAGTGGCCGGTTCTCATCAGAGTTAAATGAAAATCTGGTTGGGGTAAACTTTGATCTTGCTAAAGATTTTAAAGGAGAAAATATTAGCACAGAAGTAAAAGTTGGCTTGTTTGTACAGAGCAGAAATCGATTGTTTTCAAGCAATACATATGTTTATGGTGGAAATGCCGGAGAATCTAGCCTTAATCCAATGGTGGACTTAGGACAAAACAATATTGGAGCAAATAAATTGTATCTTGTAGAAAAGACGTCTACAGATTTAGCTTATTATAGAGGAGAGTCCCATATCAATGCCTACTATGTTTCATTGGACCAAAGATTTTTCGAAAAATTAAGAGCGGTGTATGGCTTTAGATACGAAGATGCAACTATTGCCGTCGACAACCAAAAATTGAATACAGCTGTTGCTGACTTAAAAAAGGCTTCTCTACTGCCATCAATCAATTTAAGTTATGCTCTCACTGATAAAATAAATATTAGAGCGGACTATTTTGCTTCCGTCAACAGACCTGAGTTTAGAGAATTGGCGCCTTTCGCTTTTTATGTGTTTGATAGAAATTCAGAGATCAAAGGAAATAGTCAATTGCAAATCGCTACTTTAAATAATTATGACGTCAGGTTTGAATTATTTCCAAGTGGCAACCAATTGATTTCCATAGGTGGATTTTACAAAACAATACAGAATCCGGTGGAATTTTCTATTGATCTTTCTCAACCTTTTACTACATTTACCTACCAAAATGAAAGGTCTGCAAAGATTTATGGCTTAGAAATTGAAGCAAAGAAATCGCTGGATTTTATATCTCAGTCACCTTTGTTTAGCAACTTATCATTTTTCTCTAATTTTTCTTTGATAAAGTCGAAGCTGGATTTTGACGCATCGTCCCAAGCAAAGCAAGATAGACCTTTACAAGGGCAATCTCCTTACATCGTAAACTTTGGTTTACAGTATGAAAGCAAAGAAAATGGATGGTTTGCATCTCTTATTGGCAATAGAGTAGGCAGAAGGATTGCCTATGTAGGTGTGGATGCAAAATTCGCCCCTTATAGATTGGATATTTATGAGGCACCACGGTCAGTACTTGATTTTCAAATAGGCAAAAACATTAAAAACGTAAATGTTAAATTGACATTAGGAGACATATTACACAATGACCTGACTTTTTATCAAGACAACAATGACAATGGAAAATTTGACAAAGGTATATCAGGTAAATCAGGTGACAGACAGATGTTCCTTTATACAAACGGATTCACAGCAGCACTAAGCTTTAATTATACTTTCAAAAGTTTATAAATTTTTCAACATACTTCCATAAGGAAATAAATTGCACTGATCTTTATAAGTCGGAGCAAAAATTAAACAATCAAGTTGGTCTGTTTTATTTTGAAAACGAAATAAAACAGACCAATTATTTTTATGGCATCATATAAAAATGCTTTGTTAAAATGCAATTGTTTATTTACATTAAATCAACATATACTTAACGTATTCTTTACTTTCAAAATTGTTTTTTCTAATAAGGGAAAGGTAACTTTGTAGCGAGATAATAAATTTATAATAATTAAACCAAAAAAAATTACAATGAAAAAAATTCTACTTTACGCAATCTTTGCTTTTCTCTTTTATAATAATGCAAATGCTCAAGCTGATTTCAAATTATTGGAAACAAAATATGTTGGTGCTTTAGAAGCTTCTGCATCCGCTGATTGGACTGCTG
>JAYUTD010000213.1:0-2014 GCA_043755305.1 Saprospiraceae bacterium | reverse complement strand
CCTACAAATTGAAACTGACTGCTATCGGCTTTGAAGAAAGAACCATAGATCTATTCCTTAAAGGCAGTGGCACATTGACCATACCGATGAAACAAGTATCCGTGCAGCTGGATGAAGTTCTTGTAACAGAAAAAAGTGGAGCCAATCTGCGATCTCCTATTGTGGGACTTCAGAGACTAACTATGAAACAAATTAAAAATTTACCTTCTTTAATGGGACAAACAGACATACTTAAAAGTCTTGTCATCTTACCCGGAGTAAGTACTAATTCAGATGGCATTGGTGGCATAAGTGTGAGAGGCGGCAATGCAGACCAAAATTTAATTTTATTGGACGATATTTCCTATTTTAATCCGAATCACGCATTGGGTTTTTTATCTTCCTTCAATCCTGATTTTATCAATAGTGTAAGTTTGTTTAAAGGGTATATCCCGCCTAAATATGGAGGCCGTATTGCCTCGGTGCTTTCTGCAGAAACCCGGTCGCCAAATAATAAAAAATGGATTAAACGAGTTGGATTGGGATTGTCCAATTCATCTGTTTCTATTGAAGGTCCTATCTTCAAAGAAAAAACGAGTATAGCGCTTGGAGCCAGATTGTCTCATGCCAACTGGATGATAAAATTGATCAATGAACCTGCAGCAAGGCAAAGCAGATTAAATTTTCATGATTATCAAATAAAGCTGGAACACAGATTAAGCAAAACCAATGCTATAGGTATCAATCTGTACAATGGCTCAGATGCATTTAACTTACTTGGGGAAGCAGGATTTAAATATACTACCAAAAACCAGCAAGTCTACCTAAAGCAGACCATAGGGCTGCACACAAATGTAAATTTGAAATACAGCTCAAGCGACTACAGCAGCTCTCTGAATGACTTATTGGCCCAAAATCCTATTTACCTTATTAGCGGAATAAAAAACAAGAATGCAAAACTAAGTATAACAAGCCTTTTTAAGGATATAGAATTCAATTATGGTGCTGAATACAACGATTTGAAGATTGCCCCAGCTTTTTTTGCTTCCAATGAAAAAGAAAAAAGCAGCAGATATGAAAAAGTCAGGGACATTTCATTGTTTGGAGAATTAAAAAAAGAAATTGTCGAGAACCTCACTTTTAATGTTGGAGCACGTTTTGTGAAATATGCATCAAGAGGTGCTTCTAAAGTATATATGTATGGTGAAGGGAAAAAATCAATTGAAAACATTATTGATTCTTTGGAGATAGCAGAAGGCCAGACAATAAAATCATTCAATTATCTTGAACCACGACTATCCCTGAACTATAATATAAATGAAAATAATAGTATAAAATTGGGGTACACCCAAAACCATCAATTTGTAAGTATGCTTAGTAACTCCATTGCACCTACGCCTATAGATTTTTGGAAAGGTGCAGATACTTATTTTCAACCTCAATTTGCCAAATCCTATTTTATGTCTTATAACAATAGTACCTATAAAGCAAACTGGGAAAGTAGCCTTGAACTTTATTATACTACAGTGGATAATGTTCAGGAATTCAAGGATTTTGCAAACTTGTATGAAAATCAGCATTTGGAAACTGATATTCTATTTGGAAGGGGAAAGAATTATGGCGCTGAGATTTCAGTGGTAAAAAATAATGGAAAATTGACAGGCAGACTTAGCTATACCTATTCAAGATCCTTAAAACAAATCAATAGGGAAAATCAAGATATCATTAACCAAGGCAGATGGTACCCTAATCTTGTAGACAAGCCACACGATATAAATCTGTTGCTCACTTATAATTTTACCCGAAGGTTAAACTTCAATCTGCTATTCAATTACAATACCGGGCAGCCTGTAACAATACCGATAAATAGGTTTTCGGATTGGAATGCCGGAAGTATATTGTTTTATGGTGAAAGAAATGCATATAGATTACCGGATTATCATCGTATGGATTTGTCTATTAATTTGCTTCCTGGCTACAATAAAAAAAATAAAGTAAAGACAAGCTGGAATTTTTCTGTACAGAATATTTATGG
>JAYUTD010000212.1:0-5081 GCA_043755305.1 Saprospiraceae bacterium | reverse complement strand
AATAAAGGAATAAATCACATCTTTATAGGTTAGTTGCCATCTGTAAACCACTACGCCATACAATGCGGTAAAGGTAAGTCCTGCATGCACTGCCCAATAGCGGATATGCTCGAAATGTGGAAAGCTTTGTTCTAATGTAGGGGTAAACAATGCTTGAGCGGATGCACACATGATCCAAAAAAAGAAGATACCAAACCAAAATCTATTTTTGTAATACATAACCATGAGCATAAACAAAGGAGTCACATTGCACAAATGCAAAGGAAGATCCTTTTCAATAAAGAATTGCCCAAACTTGATTTTCAAAAATGGATCGGCCCATTGATTTAAAAGATAAAAGAGTATAAACCAGGTAATGTATTTTTTTTGTTGGGCTTCATTCCATTTTTTTCGACCGAAGTAGAGCAGTGTCAGCCCAAGAATGGTGCACACAATAAATGTAACCAAATGCTCACATGTAAATACATCAAAACAATTGTTGTACTTATAAAATGGCTCCATAAAATATTGTTTTTGTTTTGCTCAGCTAATATAATACACAAATTTCTAATTTATCAATATTTTGTACCTTTACTGTATCAAAATCATCAATCATGTACCGATTTGGGCAGGCATCCTTTAGAAAACTGACTTTATTTAGTGAAACCTCAGAGCCATCTATTGAAATTAGTTTTCCTTCCTTTTGGAGCAATACCGGATCATTTATCTACAATGGTCGCCCCCACTCATTTACGCCACAATCTATTTTTCTTACCAAGGTTGACATTACTAAAGGGTCATTGCAAATAGGAGAAATCGATTTTGACTGGAAGATGTCCGGCACAATAAAAATTGAAAACATGCAGGGAATGACCAAAATGTTTACGATCAAAGGTGGTAGCCTATTAAAAAGGAGTTATGAAATAAAGGATTTTTTAACCAACCACTTGCTTACGATTAGTCATAGTTGGAATTGGTCCAGATTTAACTATGATTATCGCATCGAAACAGGAATTGATATAGCTGAGGATGAAAATGATGTGGACAATAACCTTTTGGTGATCACATCAGTGTATGCATCCTATCTGATCAGCAAAAAGAGACGCAGAAGAAGAAATGCTTAAAAAACAAGTTCACTTACCAGTTCAGATCTGACATTACTTTTACCGCCGAATTGTAAGGTTTTGGCGTATCTCCCGTCCAATAATGCAGTACTCCATCTAATACAGTATTTTTATTTTGGAATAGATAACCTTGAGCCAGAAGAATAGAAGCAATGGTATAAGACGGGTGAAGATGACCAGCATCATAATTGTCTTTGGCAAGTGATTTGTCCACAAAATTTCCTGCAAATATTTTTCCGGATAGAGGTACCAAATTGATAAGCGTAGTACCGTACATATTTCCGCTTGTATCAGCAGCTGCATCCGCAGAAGCTAAATAAGCATTGATATACGCATTGGTGAGCAAAGTGAGAGCCCGATTGCAATCGCCAATGTTGGATGGCTTAAGATTTTCCATACTGAATTCAGGTGAGTACGTATGCAAAACCCTTTTGCCGGGTCCTAAAGAAGTATTGAGAACCGACGCCCCATGGTCTATCCTGGGTATACCACCCAGGTCAGGAAATGCCCTATATATACCGCCACTGGCTCCTCCTCCGGATGGTTTTGGCATACCTACTGCAGATCCCGCTGGATCCTGAATTATTCCATGAGCTGCACTTTGCACAGAATTCGGTTCTATTTTTAAAGATTTTCCTTTTATTTCATCTAATTCATTAGCAAAACCAACCAGTTTGATGACATCTTCAATAAGTAGGACTTGCAGGCCATCAGCACTAAAGTGGGTTTGGTCCAATCCTTTTATATTGGTTTTATCTCCAGAAAATATTTTATTAGCCATAGATTTTTAATTTAAAATTTATTGATCTCAGTTTTTACAAGTTAAATTTACCAACCTGGTAAATGATTAACTTTTCGAAAAGTTTTGAAAGTTTAACGAAAATACATTAAACATACTTTTAAAAACCAGGTATTAATACCTATAAAAATAAAACGTATAAATACCTGATTTTATACCAAATGGTTATTTGATCTTTGTTTTAATCATTTAAAAACAATTTATAATATAGTAAATACAAGAATATGATGTCAAATGTAGATGATACCACATCAACCTTAACTTCGACTATACCTCAGGATCGCATGACAATTCTCAATAATGGAATCAGCGAAATGCTTGCCTTCGCATTAAGAAAAGGAATTCAACTTCCAACTAATCTAGCTCAGGCAAATGGCACAACACTCGCTGATGAATCAAACTTAATCGTTACCTACAATTCATTGACAACAGCCATTACTCCAGCCAATATAGAATCCATAAGGTATATAAATTCGAAAATTATTTCTGAAGGAGAAGGCCCTAAATGGTTTATGATACCAATATTTACCAAGTGCATAAGCATTGCTATTATTGCATTGGTTTCATTGATCTCAGTAAGTTTGCTTCCTGAAGTTAATCAGACAAATCAGGCAAAAGGTGTACTGGAATCATCTGGTTCAGTGCTTTTATACAACCTCGTTTTTGTTTGCTCCGCATCGCTTCTCGGTGTAATGTTTTTTCTTTTAAAAACAATAACGGACAAGATCAAAGAATACTCATTGGCACCAATAGATGGTATTGAAGTAAATGCCCACATCATCATTGGAGTAATATCCGGATTTATTATAGCTGAACTTTTCAATTTTAATGTAGATACTCTGGGTCAATATGTGGAGATACGGAAAATGACCCTTGCATTATTAGGCGGGTTTTCTGCTGACGCCATTTTTTCAGTATTAAAAGGCATCATTAATAAGACTAAAGCATTTTTCTTGCCTCAAACCTAATATAATACGGCTTATCTCAAATACTCTTGGACAAATACGTTGTATATATCTGATAGCAGTTCATCAGTCAGCTCTGATTTTGATTTCATTCTATTGTTGGGTTGATTTCTGTACTGCGATGGTATGGCTCTGAGGTCACCTGACACGCGATATTCTTCATTTTTAGTCTCGACATATCGGGTCCAACTGTTTTGGCTCCATTTGCAATTTTCCGTATAAGCATCGATATCAGTTTGCACGTGGCATGTAGCCCTCAGTGTGTGGGTCATTATCTGTACAGTTCCTTTGACAGTGGTATATTTTTGCACCTTGATTTCATTGCCTTTTTCGTCTTTTTTAATTTCATATCCATCGGGTACACTTTCTGCATAAGTTTGATTATTGCTTTGCCTGTTGTCATCATAATCTATGGAAGAGATCCTGACTTCTACATTGCAATCCAATTGATTTTTTGACCTGTTGCTTTCATAAATCAATTTTAGCAAACGATTGGAGTGCTTGTATGATTCTACATTCCGAAAAATACGGTCTACTTCATACATACTGAATTCGCTGCCCCATTGTTCAACTTCAACATTTACAACAACAGTGCCGTATTGAATGATTTCTTCTTTGTACTTGTTGATTTCTGCATTAGTGGCTAGGTATTTCTCTGCTTTTTCTATGTCCAGCAAGGCTTGAGGTGCCAATCCTTTCTTATTGGTAGATTTTAATTCACTTAATTGACTGATAGCCCTTGTTAAATATGCATTGCCGACTTCATTTTTTAAATTTTTATTTTGACTTAGCAATTCCTGCTGGTTGTAAAATGAATCCGGAACAATAAATTTTTTTGCTTTTTCAAGTCTATTGACTAAATCAATATTTGCATCCGCCACCTTCGCTTTTTGGTCTAAGCTAGCCAGTGAAGCATACTTTGCGTACAAATCCTTATAAGCTAAGGAAATTTTATTCAGCGATTTTTTGAGGATCGGCAAATTTTCTTTTTTATTCTTACCTTTCTTAAGCTCTTTGAGAGCATCGTCAAAAGCGCCAATGTAATTTTTTTCTTTGTACTTGGTCTGTGCAGACTTGCAAGCATTCAAAAGAGAAAGTAAAAATAAGGCTAGAATTAAAGTTCTCATTGTATTAACATTTCATTGCAATGGATTCTATACTATAAACTGATTAAATAGGGTTTTTATTACTCATTTTAATTAGTTAGAAATTCCAAATATTAAAATTACATCAAAGATATTCAAAATAAACTAAATTTATAATTCATTTATTTACTCTATACACCGTTCCTCTGCCTATCCTACTTTTGAGCAGTAAGTTACTTATCGATCATAATATTCGTAAAAATTGACTATGATCAAGAATATAGTGAAATGGGTGGCTGTAAAAACATACGAAAATGTGCGATAAATGTCAATAGGGTGTAATCAATTACAGAAATAAAAAAGGGTAAAAAGAACTAAAGTACTTTACCATATAAGTCAAAGTCATCCGCTTCTGTAATCAGCACATTGGCAAAATCTCCCAATCTAACAAAATTGCTTTTTGCATTGACCAGCACCTCATTGTCCACTTCCGGGCTATCGAATTCTGTGCGACCTACAAAAAACTCTCCTTCTTTGCGGTCAAAGAGTACGCGAAACGTTTGACCTACTTTTTGGTGGTTTTTTTCATTGCTGATTTCTTGTTGAATGGCCATCAATGCAGAGGCTCTTTCTGCTTTTACCTCAACATCTACATCATCTGCAAGGTCATGGGCAGTAGTATCTTCTTCGTGTGAATACTGAAATACACCGACTCTCTCAAATTGCATTTCCTGTATAAAATTACAAAGGGCATCAAATTCGGCATCTGTTTCTCCTGGAAAGCCAATCAGAAAGGTTGTTCTTATGGCAATGCCAGGTACCCTTCTTCTGGCTTCCTCGATTAATTCTTTTTGCTCAGCCCTTGTGATTTGTCTTTTCATACGAAAGAGTACATTGTCATCGGCATGTTGGAGCGGAATATCCAGGTAATTGCAAATCTTAGGCTGACGGGCCATTACATCAAATATTTCTAAAGGAAATTTACTTGGGTAGGCATAATGCAATCGGATCCATTCAATACCGTCTACCTCACAAAGTGCATCCAACAATTTTGGAAGCGCTCTTTCCTTATACAAATCCAGCCCATAGTAAGTCAATTCCTGTGCTATGAGCATAATTTCTTTCACAC